>DOWV01000092.1 GCA_003519375.1 Bacteroidota bacterium | reverse complement strand
ATGATAATTCTGTAAAGAGGCGGGGGTAGAGAAATAATGACTTCTGTTCCATGCGAATCGGTACTGCGGCTGCTCAGATCCTCGAACACGATGGGCTGTGGGAGCTGCAATTTTGTGCTCAGCAGCTTCAGACGCTCTTCAATTATTTCGATGCCTTTTGACGTGTGGTCCTCTTTCGTGTTCTTCTTCGCTTCTTCAAGTCCGATCCCATTATCGGTAACCTTTATGATCAATGATTTGCAGAGGACTGAATCAATATCGACATCTTGAAATGAGAATGAAACCGTTATGAGCCCCTCACTGCCGGAATTGATGATACCGTGCCAGAGAGTGTTTTCCACAAAAGGCTGGATGATCATATTGGGAATCATGATGGAACCGATTTCAAGATCGTTCCCGGCGATGATCTCATAAGAAAATCTCTCCTGGAATCGCAGCTTCTCAAGATCGAGATAGAGCTTCAGCCTGTCGATTTCCTCGGACAAGAGAATAAATCCGCTTCCCGCCGTGTCAAGATTCTTCCTGATCAACTTCGCCATCATGGCAATGTAATCATTCGCTTCTTCATTCCTCTGGCAGTTGATGAGGTATTGCACAGAGTTGAGAGAATTGAAAATGAAGTGCGGGTTCATCATTGCGGATAATGCCTGATGTTTGAGCTCGTTGATTCTTTCGGTTAACTCCAATTCTTTCTGTATTTGTTTGTTCTTCATCTTTAACCGCCACGCGACGACTGAACCAGAGACAATAACAAGTATCGTCAGAATCCCGAGTTTATACCAGATCGTTTCATTGAAACGAGGTTTAACCGTGAAGGTGAGATTGTATGGTTTGCCCCAGTCACTATTCTGGGATTTGGCGAGGATCTGAAGATCATATTTTCCGTTTTCGAGAGAAACGAAATCCAGAAAATCATGATCTGTTTCCGCCCACTCACCATTCAGGTTATATCGGTACCGTACTGATCCCGGCGAGGAGTAGCTTAACGCCTTGAACTGTATGTACACATTATGCTGCTCGGGCTCAAAGAGCAGCCTTTCATAATTCGTATACACCGAATCTCCTGCCGAGACACTGATTATTTTCACGTCGATGGGAGGTGGAACCTCGTTGTCGAACGACGTGATGTCAAGAGCGGAGATCCCGTTACTTGTGCCGGCGTAGAGGGTGTTTGATCCCCTGTCATACAAGAGTGAATACACTTCATCCGACGGAAGACCGGTTTGCACATTGAGATGTTTGACCGACCTTCCGTCAAGCAGATAGAGCCCTTTCATATTCCCGATCCAGATCCTGTTCCGGCTGTCTGAAGCGAGCGAGGTCGAAGAGGACAGGTCGTAGCCCGCAACAGTTGTATAACTGGCGACCGAATCATTTCCGAGGTTATAATGTGCGATTCCCCTGTCACCAGCGAACCAGATATCGTTGTCATCGACTTGAATGACAGAAACCACTTTTGAGTTCAGAACCGGGTCATAAGGGAAGAGCGTTTTCTTCCAGTCCGCCTTTCCGGCTTTATCGGATAGACCGGATAATTTGCATAAACCAAGACTTGTGCCTATCCAAATATTTCCTTTTATATCCTCAACAATATCGTTCACGCGGTTTATGTTGGCGCTATCTCCATGAATGTAGATCAGGGATAATCCCTTCTTTTCAAAATTAAACCCTCTTTGAACACTCATGGAATTGAGCCAATTGCCGAACAGATACACTCCATCGCGCGTCTTACAGAAGGACGATCGGACGAACAGATGCAGCTTCAACTCCTTGTAAGAAATGCTTTCTATTCCATTGCCGCCGAATGAGCCGCAGACATAGACATCGTCACCAATGGTTTTGATGGCAAAGATATTGTCCGTTACCATTTGGCTCGAATTTCTTTTGATCCGGCTGATCCGTCCTTTTTCTAATATGTTAAGGCCTGCGAACGTGCCTATTAAAAGTCCGCCCGATCGATCTTTCGCGATCGCATAAACACTATTACTGCTCAATCCGTCATGTTCACTATAGCTCTTGAGATAGAGATTATTCAAACAATAGACGCCCTTGCCGTACGTACTGATCCAGATGTTTCCTTCATTATCTTCAAGGAAGTTGTTGACAAGAGTATTCTGCAGACCCAATCTGCTACCGATATCGATGATATCATTCGAACCGCTGGGAATGAGAAAGAAACCTTTCTTCAGCACCGAGAACCAGAGATTATCAGCTCTATCCCTAAGCATTTCCACTGGTTCGTTATTCTCTCCATTATCTACGGAGTGGGGTATTTCATATCGCCTGATAAGCTTATTGTCCTTTATCTTGTAGATCATCCCTTTTGCGCCGATGAAGTAACTGCCATCATCACCGCTCGTGAGACAATAGACGGAAGCATCCGGCAAACCATCAATGTGCAATTTGCTCAATGCACCGTTGTTGAGGTTGAATAATCCGGCGGGGGTTAAAGCAACCACGTTTCCATCGGGCAGCCTCTCTAATTTATTTACATACGCAGGATAAACGGAAACACTATAATGAAACGTACCCCCCTCCGTTGTTTCGGTGAGAACATTGATCGCTCCCGCCTTTCGATATGCGTAGAGGGTCTGTTTATCCTTTCCCGAATGGATGAGCAACAAATAGGAGGTGGCAAAACTCTTCCCGTCAATCTCACTGCAATAGTTTTCAATCCGGCCGTTTCTTAAGACGTTGACCCCCCTTTCATACGTGCCTATATACAATTCGCCGTTTGTTCCTTCAACCAGGGATATAGTTGCATTGGAATTAAGGCCGTCTTTCGTCCTCAAGGTGGTAAAATGCGTTCCGTCAAATCGGCTGGCCCCATTCAGTGTAGCGAACCAGATAAAACCATCTCTCGTCTGAATGATCTCAAATACAGTGGAGGAAGCCAGGCCGTCGGATGTGGAGTAATGATAATAGGAAGGTGTCTGCGATCGAACGGGGACAATCTGGAGAAAGCTGATGAAGCCGATGAGGAAAAATGTTCTACCGTGTTTAGATAGCATTCAGCACTTTCTTCATTTTTTGGATAAACTCCGGCGCTTTGCGGCGTGAGACTTCAATCCTGCTTCCATCGGCCATCGTCACAGAGCTTCCGCCGGCATTGGAATATTCTTTTACAAAGTTCAAATTGATGAGATGTGATTTGTGTATCCTGAAGAATTTCTCTTTCGGTATGGTATCCTCAAAATCCTTCAGTGTCCGGGATACCATGGTATCCCTCCCGCCTTTCACGAACACCTTTGTATACGATCCTTCCGCTTCAAGCCTGATGATGTCATCGACACGGAGCACATGGAATCCGTGAGACGCGGGAAGTACCAATTTGTCCGCATCAAAGAGAATCTCATCTTTCGCCCTGCTACTCTGCAGCAGGAGAAGTTTCTTGACTGTTTGCTTGAGCTCCTTGATGTTGACCGGTTTCAGGAGATAGTCTGCCGCACCGGCTTTGACCGCATTGATGCCAAACTCCTCATGAGCGCTGACGAACACCACCATAAAATGCGGCGCATCATACTCTTTCAGGAAGTCAAACCCGTCGAGTACCGGCATCGTAATATCGAGGAATACTACGTCAGGTTGATGAACACTTACCAGTTTCTTTGCACTGACAACAGAATCAGCGCACCCCAGCACTTCGATTTCATGGCAATACGTTTGTATAATCTTTTTGAGATTCTCCCTTCCGTAAAGCTCATCGTCAACTATTATTGCTTTCAGTCTCGTCGGGGCCATCTTGAGGAAATGGTAAAGTGTGAAATGTCACGTTTAAGCAAATATGAACAGACTAACTACGAAGGCGATCAATTGTTTGAATCTGTTCCTTTTTCGTGAACACCGTTGCCTGAAGACTCGGGCGGTTTGGAGGACTGGCTCGACGGTATCCCAAAGACCAAAGGATTCAAGCCTCGGGAGAAGGCGGGTGCCGGCTCTTCGCTGGTTGCGAGGTCTGAAGTTCAACAGCCGACAGTCGGAGAACCAATATCAAGTTACCTATTTTGTTGAGCCATTTGCAAGCTGAGATGTCGGCATTCTATTCCCCGGACTGATCAGCTAAACGAAGAGCCCCTCGTCTCGGGGCTATTCTACGAATGCAACAGTTGCTCAGTATTTCCCTGCTTCAACAGCCTTGGTTCAGAAGCAGCATGCATCTGCATTTCCCGCTTTTCGCCGCAGCCTGGAGAACGGGGAACTGGCTCTAGGGATCTATGAGCGTGGTTTTGATATCACAATGGCCCGGCATCTTGCTGACGTCAACGACATCAACTCCACTATCGGCATGTTTTGTGTTGTAGGAACTCTCAAGAGCGGTAAATTTGCAGGAAAAGAAATCGATGAACGAAAGTGTAACCGCTAACCTCATCCAGGTGCGACCTTTGGCTCCAGTGACTAACGAGTGTTCATAGTCGGAAGCAAGGCGAATCGATCAATTATGATTTTGGGGCTTTCAACGCCATTTCAAACACCCGGTACAGATGTGTGAGTTGTGTATAGTTCCTGTTCCGGGCACCAGAGAGGGTCGCGTTTTTCGCGACCCTTCTTTGCTTCTAGGGTACATCCTGAGCGAGGGAGCGAAGCGACCGAGTCGAAGGATTCCGGGCACTCGAAACAAAAGACCTCCTTCATGGAGGTCTTTTGTTTCCACTCGTCATCGCAACTGAGCGTATGTCCTGTTGAGTGAGGGTCGCGCTGCGACCCTTACCAAATCCCGCCGCTTTGTGGCGAGACCTGCCCCGAGCGAACGAGCGTTGCCCGCGAGTGAGTCGAGGGGTTCCGGGCACCAGAGAGGGTCGCGATGTTCGCGACCCTTCTTTGCTTCTAAGGCAGGAACCGTGAGCGATCCCGAGCGAGCGAACGTAGTGAGCGAGTCGAGGGAGAGTCGAACGGTCCTGTTCCGGGCACAAAAAACCCCCGAGTAATCGGGGGTTTTTCATTTTCTTATTCTTGAAGCATTCGAGGATCAGGTGATGGTTCGGGAAATCATTTCAACTTCGCGAGCCCAAAGTAACGGTCTAGCCATTCAAGCCTCTGCCTCGCTACAACAAGATCGTGGGGACAATGTGGGATGCATCGTAAATGAATTGTTGCTTGTAGTCGTTGATTGATCTTACCAACAAACCTCCAAGCTATCCTTCTTCTCTTGTGTCAATGCTTCTGTTTTGGGAGCAATCAATCTAGTCTCAGCCGACTCTGGATCTGCAGAGCGCTTCAGATCGGCTATTGCCCGACCTTTAATTGTCATGGATAGTAGGTCATTTCTTTCTATATGGCGGAGCATTGTCTTGTTAGCAGACTGAGAACAACCATATCCTGTACCGACTGAACCAAAGAGCAGTGCGATCAAGATCACGCAGATTTCTCGTCGCATCACAGATGCGAGCATCGCCGGAGTATCATAATTACGGTTTACTGTTTCATTGTTCTTCACTTGCTGTTGTTTTTGACAAAATCAATCATCGGCTGACCCGGGTCGTGAAAAGCAATCGAGCCGTCTTTTTCTCGCGTATAAAGGAGCGCCACCATTTTAGTGTATCGTTCCTGCTTACCAGCCTTGATAGATTTCCGAACGTTGGCAAATGTCTCTTTGATAACTGTGACATCCCCAATTCCGCTCTCCGGATGTTTCCTGGCATACTCACTCGCCGCCAATTCATGGGCCCGAATCACAGCGTTTGCTTCTGAATTTGCAGCAAGACCATCTTCCCAGAACTCAGCTGCATATGTATCTCCGCCGAGGTGTCGTACCCGGATATCCGTCTCTTCAGCAATTTTCTTTTCACCCATTTTCCATAATTCATTAAAGACCATCACAAATATCCCGACGTCAAAATGAGTCTGAGCCACATAGTCCTTAATGGATTGTTCACCTAAAGCCTGCAATTCATTTTTCTTCTCTTCTGTCCATTTTTGTATCTGTGCAGCCATTAACTTATTCTCAGCCGATTCCGGATCTGATCTCTCTGAGGACTGCTTCAGATCGGTGACCGTTCGACCTTTAATTGAGATACATGTAGGATCATTTTTCGCCAGATAAACAGATGCCGCAGGTTTTGTTTGGACATGAGCAGTTGTTGCTTTCACTGTGCTTCCTGTTTTGTGAGACTGAGAGAGACAATATCCGCTGCCGAATACTATGAGAACGGTTATTGCAATAATCGCTCGGGGAGAAGGCCATTGTTTTGAGAGTGTGTTTGTTTGCATTTGTTGAGCCTAACATTGTTATGATGGTGGGCGCATGTCGTTTGATGCGGCGCCCGCTCGACGCTTCTCTGACGTTAAAACCGTTGGGCTTGGAGCGGGGAGCACCTACTCCTCACCCAACAAGATCGGAACCGTTTAGCGTTCGCTTATTTCAGCAAGATCAGTCTGCGCGTCTGCTGGAATGTACCCGCGATCAAGCGGTAGAAGTACATTCCGCTCGGAAGATCGGTTGCACGGAACGTGACCGTATGAGCTCCTGCCGCTCGCCGGTCGTCGACGAGCACCGCGACGAGTTGACCGAGCGAACCATAGACCCGAAGGCTCACGTATTCTGCCGAGGGGAGTTCATAGGAGATCTGCGTCGTCGGATTGAACGGATTGGGGTAATTCTGTCCCAGGAGGAATCGCCGGGCCAAAGCATTACCGGTAGTGCCCCCACCTGTCGAAGTGGGGATGGTCGGTTTACACTTTCCAGAGCTGCCGGCAGAATAGATCGCTCCAATTTCTGCGGGGGTCACGACACAGTTGAACAGTTCAATCTCATCCAGGACTCCTTTGAACAGGAAGCCATCCTGGAACGACTGGCTGCCGATCCGCAACGGACCATTATTGTCAAGTGAAGCCTGGTGTGTTGTTGGATCGCCCAGCGGCGTTTGCACGCCATTGAGATAGAACAGTATCCCATTCGGATCCTTTCTTGAGACAGTGACGGCGATATGATTCCACTTGCCGTTAGCAACAAAGAGCGGCGAGACATAGTTCGTATACGATCCGTTTGCCAATTGCAGGCTGAGTTTACCGTCGGTGAGGAAGAAGCAATATCCTAAATAGCCGCTTGCCAGTGTTCGTTTGTCGACTAGGTCTTTTACACCAATACTATCGGTGGTCTGGATCCACGCATCGAATGAAAAATCACTTCTGCCGATTCTGAGCTCCGGATGATCGGGAACTTCCACATAATCATTTAGTCCATCGAACCGTAATCCTCCCAAAACCTTTGCAGGCACCGGGATGGGACCATTGATGTGCATGCCGCTGTTGTTGAACCCGGCAAGGTCCGTCGTCGTCGAGCTGGTCGTTTCATCCAGCGGCCACCAGGCGACCATGCTGTCAGGTGGTGTTACGCATCCCACTGCGGAGCTTTGTTTGTTTCCGAAATTGATACCGTCGATGTGTTGGTTCGATGTCAGCGTCAGCGAGTACGTTCCAGCCGATGGGGCTGTCTGCGTCCATCCGTTTTGCATCACCTCCGAGACAATGTATGTCCCCGGCGGCAGGTTATCGAAGCAGTAGCTGCCGTCTTTGTTCGTTCTGACAGGGGGAATTCCTGGGTGGTTCAGACCGATCGACCAGTCCGGAAGCCCCAGCTCACCCGCGTCTTGCACGCCGTTACCGTTCACGTCATTGAATTTCACACCGCAAATCGACGACGGGCACGTGATACGAATGTCATCAAGAAAATTCCCGCCCGCTGAAGAACCGCCTGCGGGGAGAGAAATGAAGCTCAACCTGTAATTTGTTCCGGCAAGAAGCGTATACTGCACTGCATGAACCGTCCAGGCCGTGTCATTCGCCACAAATGGTCCAAAGGTGATAAGTGTGCCACCACTGGCAAGTCCGATCGAAACACTCATTGAGTCCAGGAAGCCAATACGACCACGATGAGCAAAGGAAATCGCAACCAAACCGCCTGACCCGGAATTGAAATCCTGATACAGTGTCCCGACCATCGTGGCATTCAGTTCGATAAACTGATTGCCCGAATATGCCGGCACTCCGTTAAAGCCGTGGCCCCAGACTTCTATAATGTGGCCATAAGAAGGGTCTATCGCTGTTGTCTTCCAGCATGGGACGGAATCCTGATTGAAGAATCCCTGGCTCCCCGCATAAACAAGCTGCTTATCTTCGAAGTCAGGATTGCACAGATAACTGCAAGTATCTCCCGGTACGGTTGACCGTCGATTTCCGAAGTTGACGGAGTCTTTGACCTGTCCCGCTGCGAGCGTTATCGTGTAGGTTCCCGGAAATATCGGGAGCGTCTGTTGCCATCCAATTTGGTTTGTCTCTTTAACAAAGTGCGTCCCGGCAGACAAGTTGTTGAAGCAATAGCGACCGAGAGAATCAGTCAGAACTGACGCAATCACCGGCGTGCCCAGGCTGATTTGCCAGTTCGCAATTCCCGGCTCACCCCCATCCTTCACACCGTTGCCGTTCAAGTCGTTGAACTTGATTCCGCAAATCGAGCCCAACTGGACACCGCACGTCGGCGTTGTCACGCAAATTGTATCACTGTGACAGCACGAGCTGTATTCCAGCTGACCGTTTTGCACGATGTGTCTGTAAAGCGCAATTTCGAAACAGAATTGCGTATTCGGGCCTATTCCGCTGATGATGACTGTTTGTTCGGGCGATATCATGGAAGGCCCGATAGAAACGTTGCTGAAATTACTGGGGCTGAATGACAATGATGACGGTGATACAGGGTTCAACTGGAACCCGGTGGTCGAGTCTGTGGAATTATTCTTGACTTTGAATTTATAGACGAACGTACCGTTCGGCAAACACACCAGCGATTCATCGATCAATTGAGAACAATCCATCGTTGGCGGCGGAGGGACGCAATGCGTCGTTAGTGTATCGACACATTTCACGGAATCGTTGACCATCCATTCCACGATAATCTTCTGCGTTGATGTTGTATAGCCGGTCAACACGAAATTGAGTATGCCACTGGAGTTTCCTGACGGGACCATCCCGTTCCCGAGATTGACAAGCTGAACACTGTTAGCTGCGAATGTATTGGTTGAATACCAATTGGATGAACTATTCGTATTCCAGTTGCTGAACGTGGTACCGCCCAGGGCTGTCACATGGATTCCTGTGAAATAGTTGCCCGAGAAACTATTCGCAATATTCAAGGATGCGCTGCAATTGAGGAGATCCGTGTTCAGGCTGGCACCGACTTCTTCGCAGATACATGATGGAATCGTGACATAAAGAATGTCAGTACAGAAGCAGCACGAGTCGGGGCTTGTGAATCTGAAATGTATGGCGACTGTCGTGTTCGGCGATGCGCCGCTTATCGTGAACGTCTGCAGACCCGAGCTGAGGCCGGGACCCACCGAAGGGATGGTAACCGACAGCGGTGTGACCGTGATTCCTGCCGGCACGGTCTGTACAACTTCTATTCTGCTCATTGCAAACGTTGCATTATTCGTAAAAGAATACTGCAGTATGTAATTATTGGTGTTGCAGATTACTGTATCCCTGTTAAATGTGACGCAGGGAATTTCGCAATTCAATGCTACCGTGTCCGAACAAACGACACCGTTGGCGGCATTCAACCAGTTGACAACAACGTGCTGCGGGCTGGAAAGATTGTTAAGACAGAATGAGAAGAAATCTGGTAATGGTCCTGCCGGCACATTGCCGCTCAGTCTTTTGACAGTGAATTGATTCATTGTATTCGCTACATATATCCAGCCGCTTGTATAACTGCTCCCCAGCTGTGAACTGCCGAGCACAAAAGTATTTGGGGACAGAGGCAGGAACTGTATTCCTGTTATCCCGCTGATAGTGGATGGCTGTGTGAGACTTATGCTCCAGCAGCAATCACCGGTGAGACTCTTAGTTGCCGTTGCGCCCAGTGAATCACAAACGCTACCGACGGTTGAAAGTCGATTTCCGAACCTGAGAGTATCGATATGCTGCCCCGATGTGAGAGGAACAGT
>DOWV01000360.1 GCA_003519375.1 Bacteroidota bacterium | reverse complement strand
GATAACGATGCTCAGCTTCATGCGGGCTGCTCCCAAGTATTTATGGTTTCATTATATATGCTTATACCAGTATGCCAGGGAAAACGTTAATTAAAAGCGTTCAGCTATCAGCTTTCAGCGGTCAGCTTTGTGACTCTCACAGTGCATGATATGCTTGGCAGGGAGGTAGCAGTGCTGGTAAATGATGAACGCGGAGTGGGCGCACACACCGTCGCCTGGGATGCATCGGGTCGGCCAAGCGGTATCTATGTGTATCGGCTGGTGGCGCGAAGCGTCGATGGCAGAGACGAACCAATCGTAGTGGACTCCAAACGCATGATGTTGGTTAAATAGTCCGGAGAGCCGGAACGAAACAACTTGACAACAGACGAGGAATGTTATGGTTGAAGCTAACCACCCCGAGAGTACCGACGGGCTTCACCCGGGCACGACAGGAAACCAGCACAGGACTTCCTACCGCTGGGTAGTCTGCGCCTTGTTGTTCTTTGCAACGACGATAAACTACATCGACAGGCAGGTGCTCGGCTTGCTTGCTCCGTTGCTTCAGAAGGAAATCGGCTGGAACGAAATTGAATACGGGTACATTGCCACAGCGTTCACCGGGGCGTATGCTTTTGGGCTCTTAATTATGGGCCGATTCATGGACAAAATCGGCACAAGAATCGGTCTGACGTTTTCGGTCGCCGTCTGGAGCGTCGCTGCGATGGGGCACGCGTTGGCCCGGACGGTTCTTGGCTTTGGCATCGCGAGGTTTTCGCTCGGGCTTGCGGAATCGGGCAACTTCCCCGCTGCCATCAAGGCCACTGCCGAGTGGTTCCCGAAAAAGGAGCGGGCTCTCGCTACCGGATTGTTCAACTCGGGAGCCAACATCGGCGCAGTCATCGTTCCCATCGTCGTGCCCTGGATCGTGCTGACCTGGGGTTGGCAGGAGGCATTCATCTTCACCGGCCTTCTGGGATTCATCTGGCTGGTGTTCTGGCTCTGGTTCTATGAGATTCCTGAACGGCACAAGAAGATCTCGCAAGCTGAGCTGGCGTTCATCCGAAGTGATCCCATCGAAACAGTGTCGGAGAAAGTTCCCTGGTTCAGTCTCCTGAAGTACCGGGCGACGTGGGCGTTCGTCGTTGGAAAATTCCTGACCGACCCGATATGGTGGTTCTATCTTTACTGGCTGCCGAAATTCCTCAACGAGAGATACAATCTCGACCTGGCACACCTGGGACCGCCGCTGATCGTGATTTATACCATGTCGAGCATCGGCAGCATCAGCGGGGGGTGGCTTTCGGGCGCCTTCATCAACAGGGGGTGGAGCATCAACAAAGGCAGAAAGACTGTGATGCTGATCTGCGCCCTCCTCATCGTCCCCATTGTGTTCGCATCGGTCGTACCGGAGTGGTGGGCTGTTCTCCTGATTGGCGTTGCCACGGCGGCTCACCAGGGATGGTCTGCAAACCTGTTCACAACCGTATCGGATATGTTCCCGAGAAGGGCTGTCGGCTCTGTCGTCGGACTCGGAGGCATGGCAGGCTCCGTCGGAGGAATGTTGATCGCCACCGCGGCCGGCTTCATTCTGCAATTCACCGGCAGCTATGTGAGCCTGTTCATCATGGCGGGAGCGGCGTATGTGATCGCCCTGTTTATCATTCACCTACTGGTTCCTCGTATAGAACGAATCGAGTTGGATATCAAATGATTGATGAAAAAAGATCTGCACGGTTGATTCCTGCTCTTCTGCTTCTCATCGCGCTGCCGGCATTCGGCCAGGTGAGACTTCCACGACTGATCAGCGATGGCATGGTTCTGCAGCGCGACGCCCGGATCAAGCTTTGGGGTTGGGCCGGTGCTAACGAAAAAGTGACAGTCGCATTCGGTGACTCGATCTATCGCGCTCCGGCAAACGAGAGGGGAGAGTGGAACGTCCCTCTCCAGGGTCTGAAAGCCGGCGGGCCGTTCACGATGACGGTAAGCGCCAGCAACTCTATCACCGTCCGAGATATCATGGTGGGTGATGTGTGGGTCTGCTCCGGGCAATCGAACATGGAACTGCCGATGAGGCGGGTGCGCCCACTGTATGAAACCGAAATCGCGAATTCCAAAAATCCCTACATACGGCATTTTGCCGTCCCTCAGAAATACGATTTTAACGCGCCGCACGATGATCTCGAGTCCGGCACATGGCAGTCGGCCGATCCGAGCACTGTGCCTGGCTTCTCGGCTGTGGCGTATTTCTTCGGCACAGAGCTCTATGCGAAATACCACGTTCCGATAGGATTGATCAACGCAAGCCTGGGTGGCTCGCCCGCGGAATCATGGTTGAGCGAGGAGGCATCGAAAGAATTCCCGGTCCATCTGAAGGAAGCAGAGCGTTTCAAAGATCCTGCACTGATCAAACAGATTGAAGTTGGGGACAAAACCAGAATTGACTCATGGTACCTTCAGCTGAAGCAAAAGGATGAGGGTTATCATGATCCGCGGAAACCATGGTTCGACCCGGCGCTGAATGTTTCTGATTGGTCGTGCATGAGCATTCCGGGCTACTGGGCAAGCACATCGCTGGGGCCCGTCAATGGAGTCGTCTGGTTTCGAAAAGATGTGAATCTCGCGGCATCGATGGCACAACAGCCGGCGAAGCTGAACCTCGGAAGGATTGTAGATGCCGATTCTGTTTTTGTCAACGGCGTGTTTGTCGGAACGACAAGTTACCAGTATCCGCCGCGGTGGTATGAGATTCCTTCCAACGTTCTCAAGGAAGGACGCAACACGATCGTGGTGCGGGTCATAAGCAACAGCGGAAAGGGGGGATTTGTCCCGGATAAGCCTTACGAAATCGTGTGCGAGGGTCAAACGGTTGACCTGAAGGGAATTTGGCAATACCGGCTTGGCGCAACGATGGAGCCATTAGGGAGCCAAACGTTCATCCGATGGAAGCCGGTTGGGTTGCACAATGCGATGCTCGCGCCTCTCCTGAACTATTCCATCAGAGGTGTGATCTGGTACCAGGGAGAATCGAACGCGGCGAGGCCGGTCGAATATCGCGAGTTGTTTCCGGCGATGATCCGTGACTGGAGAAAGCACTGGAACCAGGGAGACTTTCCGTTTCTTTTTGTGCAGCTCCCGAATTTCATGGACGCGAAGCCGGAGCCCTCCGAAAGCAACTGGGCGCTTCTGCGCGAGGCTCAGCTGAATACCTTGTCATTACCTCACACCGGGATGGCCGTCGCGATTGATGTTGGAGAGTGGAACGACGTACATCCTCTGAACAAGAAGGATGTCGGCAAGCGCTTGGCGCTCGCCGCTCAGAAGGTGGCGTACGGTGACGACAAGGTGGTGTACTCCGGACCGGTCTATCAGTCGATGAAGATTGAAGAAGGAAAGGTCATTGTTTCATTCACGCAGACCGGGAGCGGACTTGTGGCACGGGGCGGGCAACTTCGGTGTTTCGCGATCGCAGGGGCTGACAAGCGTTTCGTCTGGGCAAAAGCACGGATTGAGAACGACAGGGTGGTGCTTTGGAGTGAACAGGTACCTCACCCTGTGGCAGTGCGGTATGCCTGGGCAGACAATCCCGAAGGGGCAAATCTGTATAATGCAGAAGGACTTCCGGCGTCACCGTTCAGAACTGATCAATGAATGCTTAAGGCCGGGGCTGACTAGAAGCTATTTCAAAAACAGGTTTTTGAGGTACTACGGCATCTTTCCTTCGCGGTTCTTGGCGATCTTTGCGGTTATATTTTAACCGCCGAGGCCGCAAAGAGGCGCCAAGGGGGTTTTTGAGATGAGTTCTAGTCCTCCCGATCAGCAAACTCCCGATCGTTGTTGAGAATATGCAACTGCGACTCCCGGCTAACGACGGGAGGCGAACAAAGATTGAGGAACTCCCGCGAACCTGATACTAGCGGACCAGCAGCATCTTTTTCGCCTCCGCAAATCCGGCGGACATGAGCCGACCAAAATAAACGCCACTCGGCATCTCTGAAGCATCCCACGACACGGTGTATCTCCCTGGCGCCTTTTCTTCGTCCACGAGCATCGCCACTTCCCGGCCTGCTGCATCATAGACTTTCAGTGTAACGTGACTTCGAGTTGGTATCCTATAACCGATGACCGTCCGGGGATTGAATGGGTTAGGATAGTTCTGTTCCAGCTCATACTCCCCGGGAGGAACGGCTTCCTCTTCTGCAGCACTGAAGACCGGATTCAGCTTCACGAGCTCTATTCCTCCATTTCCTGTTCCGAGGTTTCTTGAATATTCCATCGCCGTTGCATTGTTCCAGTGCTCGTGCACGCCCAGGCTTCGTATCGGTGTCCCGTCATTCTCGGGATCATAGCGCACGCCTGCCGGCCAATTTGCCGAGTCTGCAGCCTGATGCAGATGATCATCAACGCCCACCATCTGCGGGTACGTTTCGGCATGCCTGTCACTCGTGAACTCAGCTTTCAGCATGTCATAACACACGGATTCCAAGGCTATCGGATCCTGCGACATGAAGATCGACGATGGCCAATCGTTGTTAAACGGCGCCATTTTGAATTTGACGGGCTCCAGATTTGCACCGCGTCCGCCCCAAAGCCCATCGACGACAAAAAGCATTGAGTTGCCGCCGAGCTTCTTATGCCCCATGAGGTCCACCAGGACCCGATACTTGCCGTATCCGAACCTGCTGTTCTTATTTCCGGCGGGCGAGAATCCATCCGGGTTGACAAGCCCCATGTGCATATGCATGGCGTTTTGCCGGACGTGCGAGCCGAAATCCAATTTCCCGATCACTGTCATCCCCGCACGCTCGTGAACTTTGAGAGCCCCCACATAGATCAGGTAATCCGCCTCCTCGGTCACTTTATAGAGGGTATCCTGATAGACCGGAGAACCGACCGACATGTCGCTCCAGCTGCCGGACCGGAGTGTTGCACCTTTGTCGGAAAAGAAGACTGATGATTGTGTCCCTTTTGCCGCAAAGGTCCGCCCCTGACCTCCTTTGTGGCAGATGTACCTGACGTTGGGAAACTCAGTATGCCAGATGTCCCAGTATTCGTTCTGAATATCCCTTTGCGGGTCACCCACAGAAATGTTCTCCTGCGGAACACCATAATCATTGATGAGTACGCGAAGCAGCGCGAGAACAGGCTGCGGAGACGTGCGTGATTCGATATAGGATGTGAGATCAGGGATATTGTGATTGCTGCTGTCGACAACCGTCGAACCAATACCGTTTGTTCTGATGAAGATCTTCTCGCCGGGTCGGTATCCTGTCGCACCTTTGCCTTTTATCCTGTTGAAAAAGACAAACAGCGAGTCCCACGCATCGCGGACCGTGGTCGTCCCGGTGAGTTTGATCAAAGACGCCCGCACCATCTCATCGACCACCGTCATGTTGGTGTTTTGGGGGAGATAATATGCATCACCAAATGATCTGTTCCTGCAGTTCTCATTTGTCGCATCCGGATTTCTATCCCAGACGACGCGTCCCGGAAAGATCCCTCGCGCCACACCGATCGGCGCATTGGCAGTATCAAGGTAGCTCGAACTCGCAAAGACGGGCGGTTGATCTGCCTGGAATGCGAGGAATCCGGTCACGAAGGCCACGACAAGGAATCCAGCCGCTGCCCATGTGCGTGACGTACTCCAGTAGATCTTCATTCGGTGGAGGGCGAAAGCTGATGTTGCAAGGCCGAGCAGGTACAGAACAAAGGTCGATGCTATCGGATACGCGACTCTCATGCAAGGATATGCCGACCGGCTTGGCTTGGGGATAACACGCATGAGAAACCAAACGATCGCAAGGATCCCGGTAAGAGGAAAGAGGAACTTGCTGACCTTCGAACCCTTTGCACTTTCTATCCCGTTCTTCATCGTCTTATTCTGCCAGTATAAGTTTCGTCACTTGAGCGCAGTCACCCTCGACTGTATGCTTCTCACCTACGGCAATTTCGGCGGATACGCGCCGACGTACTGTCCTCCCTTCTTAGTCTGCCCAAGCAGTTTCCTGATATCCGGCGAAAGAGCCATCCCTGATTTTGCACCCGGAGCTGTGGGCAGGAGCTGGTAATTGCCCAGCTCCGCGCTCTTGAACAACGGCCCGCTGTAGTTATCGTAGGATCGGTCGCTGACCGAGAACTGTGGGAAGAGTCTACGCAGTTCACCCAATGATTCAAAGCCGACCTGACAGCACGCACCTGGCGCAGGACTCCAAACGATCAATGATGACGCTGGCTTTTCGCTTCTGCGAATGTAAACATTGTGGTCGAGCTGTCTGACGAGCGGAGAGGGGAGCTGCCGGCAAAGAGAATCCGGCTGCCAGACAAACAGGAGAGGTCTGCGATAGTTCGAATCACCGGTAAGCAGGTTATTGACAAATACGTGGCCTTCACGCTTGTCGACATCAGGGCCTGTGCTCGAATGCCAGCCAAACATAGCATCGTTGGCGGCGGTGCGCGCATTGCGCGCGATACACGCGGTACTGTTGATGAGAGTGTTGTTGTAGATTTGCACGTTGGAGCTGTTCAGAACAAAGATTCCCTGATCGCAATTTACAAACACATTGCCTGCGCAAACCGCGCCTTTTGAAATTTCGAAAAAGAACCCATTGTCACTCGGCCATGGCCTCCTGGGGTCCAACTTCCTGTTGGGGATCCCGACACCCTCGATCCAGTTGTTCAGAAACTTGCCGTCCACATTGCCGACATCATACCAGATACCGTTTGAATATGGAAGGTCGATGACCAGGTTGTCCTGGCAGGTCACACGGTAGCTCTGGTTGAAGATCTTCACTGCGGCGGGATAGTACCCGGTAATCCGCTCGATATTGTTGCGTGAGAAAATGTTCTTTTCGAGGAGTACATCGGACGAACCGATGATGTAGATGCCTTCGGTGCTGGTGTC
>DOWV01000071.1:1025-25589 GCA_003519375.1 Bacteroidota bacterium | reverse complement strand
CTGTAGTGGGGACCCCATTTCCAAGCTTCGACTACCTCCGGATCGGCTTTGAGAATAGACTCGCGCAGCTTCCTGCATATCGGCTGCGCAAATCCAGGCGCTTTCTTGATATACTCATCAATGCGCTGCTTGGGATCGACATGAGATTTGGGCATGAAAAAACTCCGAGATTTCTTTCTGGTGTGGTTGGCGGGCGCCACTTAACCCGGTGCCGCCTCAACGCTGTTGCGTCAGCAGCCAGGCTCTGTTGGTGGCCGCTATCTTGTCGTCGTACCCTCCGGTAATTAAAACGCCGTTTCCTTCGAGCAGAACAGCCGCCGCGTAATAATAAGGCCGATCAAGTTCGGCAACCGCCTTGTAAGACTTCGAGAGAAAATCGAACACCTCGATAATCCTGCTGCCACCACAAACGGCAACATCACCGCCTGGAAGGCGGATAACCGCAGAAGGAAACTTAAAACGTTTCGAGATAAGGTCAACCGATGCGGTGAATTTTCCCGGACGCCAATCATAGACTTCAGAGCTGCGATATTGACCGCGCCAATCCGCCTCATCAGACCCACCCAGGATCAACACATGACCGTCGCTCAGGAGAACGGTGGCGTGCTTGTACCGCGGCACATGCATGGACCCCGCGTCCGAAAAAGTTCCCGTCGCAGGATCGTAAATCTCCGTCGAGGCCAGAACACAGCCACCATCCCACCCCCCCGCCATGAACACCCTGCCGTTCGGGAGAAGAGTTGCAGTGTGACCGACGCGCGGAGTGGACAGGCTCCCGGTGGCAGCGCACAAGCCCGATGAGGTGAGAAAGAGTTCGGCAGACGCAGTCGCAACACGATCCCCGCCGCCCACAAGTAACACGTTGCCATTGGGGAGCGGTGTGGCGGTGAACCCCCCGCGCGGTGCGAGCATTGCTCCCGCCCGGGTGAACAACCCTGTCGCGGGATCGTACAACTCCATGCTGGCGGTCAACCCCTCCGGCGTAAAGCCGCCGGCAATCAAAACCTTGCCGCCGGGGAGTAGTGTTGCGGTGTGCCCGGAGCGTTTGGTGTGCGTCTCCCCCGTGAGAACAAAGGCTCGTATTCTGGGATCAAAAAGCTCGGCAGTTCTTGAATAGAGTTGAGAATATCCATCAGGACCTTTTCTGAAACCGCCGGTAATGAGGACCCGTCCACCTGCGAGCACCGTGGCTGTATGGCTGGCTCGGGGTTCATGCATGTGATGAGCCGCTGTAAGCAGGTCTGCGTCCTGGCCAGCGGAGAGTAAGCCCGCGCCTAGGAAGAGGAAATCCAACAAAACGACAATTTCTTTATGCATTGAGAACATGCTGAAGATTCGCATTCTTGTTGCGCAAATCTATCCCACCCTCAAGAATTGATTTCAGATTTGCCAGGTAGAATGTCCACCCGGTCAGGCAGCCTACATGATAACGAATGCGTGACTCCTCATCGGTGGGAATATTTTCCTGTCGCAGTTCGAGGATCGTTTCGCGTTCCCGTCTTTGTGCCGCGACGGTGACCAGGCAGCTTCCCGCGAACGTAAATCGAAGATAGTCGTTGTCGTTTAGTTCAACAATGGTGCCGCGTTCCACCACCGAATCGTCATATCCATGCCATAACCATCGGTAAGTGTCGCCTTGACGGATGGCACTCTCGGCGGCCCTGATGTTGTTTTTGGAATCGGTGAACTCGGCAACGCGCAGAAACCATCGTTCAAGCGCCGCGCGGCTTGTCCATGCAGTATAAACATCCTGCGGTGCCGCGTTGATATTGATGCGGGTTGAGAATTTACTCCAGTCGTGAGGGGTCATGGGGAACCTCGATGCGAAAGTCCAGGTTTAATGAATACGACGAGAAAGCAAAGGGCGGTAGCTTGTCACACCCCCCAGCCTGCATAACGGAGGGAAGGACCGAAGAGCGTCTCAAGGGATAACGGTAAACCGGCCAAAAATGTTCCACCCGGCTTCCCCACGACACGCGAGGGTGTCAGCATGCCGCCCCCCGGAGCGCGCGAGCCAGAGGACGGTTGCAGAATTCTCTGCAATCGGGTATCTTGGCGAACACCGATTACCGCATTCAGCTATAACACCAGGGTGGGTCGTTGAGGGTTGAGGCTTCCGCGGGTGGTCTGTCGCGGGGGCTCGCAACTCCGGCCCGAGTGCTGCCGACCAGCGTGGATTGATCTCAAACCACGTCCGTTGTTTCGCCTTTTGAAGGTAGGATCTGAAATTCTCTCTTCGCGGATCGTCTGATCAGTGAAAAGCGAGAGGGAAAGGCTTTGTCAAGGCGGTCGACGCGAGACTTGTCGTCGCCGGCCAGATCAACACACCAATTCAGAAGGTCCCATCATGAATGAAAAACCAAGAGTGACTCGCACCGCGCTTCTCCTGACCATATTGGCGTTGGCATCCACTCCGACCGCAACTTTGTACGCTCAGGGATACACCGTTACCATCAGAGCAAGACCGGCAACCGGCGCGTATGCGGTCAAGTATGCAGAGACAACAAAGCGATTACAGTATTCAATACCACTCTCATTTGATTCGCGGCAAATCGAGTCAATTCTCCGCGACCGGCCGACACAAATTTCCGTTTCTTTTCCAACCGAGCTGCCCTTTCCGCAAACAATGGTCATGGGAGGGTTTGAGGTATTCACCCCCGAGGCAAAGTCATACCGGGGCACCGCAAACGGTGACGAGGAAACCCCCTTTCGGAATCAATGGCTTTCCTTCCTTGGCCGGTTTCCCGACGATGAAAAGTCGGTCGTTGTCATGAACTTTTCAGCCTCGGGTGCCGATGCGATGTTTCTCCTGAGGGGAGACGCGTATTATATTCGACCTGTTGGAGAGGCACAGAATCAGAGCGTTCGTCCGCACATCTTCTATGCCGCCGCGGCAGTCAACGATCAAATTCCGTTCCGATGCGGGACGGTCGATCCGGGCGTTTCTCCCGAGGTGAACGCCGTCATTCAGCAGTTGAAAAGCAGAGAACTCGACTCAAAGCAAACAGAAGAGAGAGTCGGAGGGGTGCTGCCGCCGAAGCATGATCCGCCACACGTTGCGAATCCATTCGGATCAGCCGTTTCGTCCGATACTATCGAAGTGCGGGTTGCGCTGGAAGGTGACTACGAATTATTCCTGGCGACAGGCTCAGAACAAGCCGCCCAGACTCTGATGATGTCTTCCGCGACGTACGCCTCTGCGATCTATCTTGCGCAAACGTCGATCAAGCTGACCGTGCCGTTTATCAGGGCGTGGACCACCGCCTCCAATCCGTACGGCCATATCGATCTCTTCACGTCGCTGGATGATTTCGTTCGGCACTGGAGCCAGAATATGAATAACGTTGACCGAACGGTCGCCCACCTCTTCACCAACTCTGCACGATGGACCAACATCTCGGGGTATGTTGGAGTGGCCAAGCTGAACTCTTTGTGCAGCAATCTTACGGGGTACGGTGTTACAGAAGTGCGGCAGCCGACGGGCGAGGGCCACCTGATGACGTTTACGCATGAGCTGGGACATAATTTTGGGGCACACCATACCCACAGCTGCTTCTGGCCAAACGGTCCGCTTGACTACTGCGCAACGATCGAAGAAGGGAGTTGCTACACCGGTCAGCCGGTCCAGTCCGATGGCACAATCATGAGCTATTGTTCAACACGACGGTTCGAGTTCGGCCCGGTGGTTGCCGGTCTCATCAGAAGAAACGCGGAATTCTCCTCCTGTGCTCCTTCTCTTGGCAGGAGCGCCGTCGCACAGTCCGATTCGAGCTTTCTTGATAATCTCTATTCATCGAACAACGGATCCGCATGGACAAGACGGACGAACTGGCAAACGGGCCCGGTGACCGGGCGGACCGGAATCACCCTTCGGGGAGGTCGTGTGATTTCGATAAACCTTCCCGCCAATAATATCAACGGTCAAATACCGACTTCCATCTCCACTCTAACCGCCTTGAGAGTCTTGAACCTCTCGGGGAGGAACAAGTATCATGTTCCTTCGGTCGCGCCACCCGATCCTGAGACAGACGTTTTCAACCGCAACAATCTTTCGGGCTCAATCCCGACGGCGATCACCCAACTCACGTCGCTGGAAGAGCTCGATCTGAGCAACAACCAGCTCACCGGATCATTCCCAGCCGGTCTAACAGCTCTTCCAGAGCTGCGCGTGCTCAATCTGTCTGAGAACAACATTACGGGATCCATTCCGTCGTCAATCGGAAATCTGACGAACCTGGAAACGCTCGATCTGTGGCGGACCTGGATGTCGGGCTCAATCCCATCTTCGATCGGGAACCTTCGATCGCTGAGAGTCCTCGTTCTGTCGTCACTCTACGGGAGCGCCGCCGACCAGTATGCCCGGCTCTACGGGACAATTCCGCCGGAGATCGGCAATCTCAGCAGGCTCTCTGTGCTGGATCTCTCATTGAATGCCCTTACCGGCCAAATTCCGCCACAGATGGGGAACCTCACATCTCTTACGACTCTTGACCTTGGGGGAAACGAACTCAGCGGTCCCATTCCTAGCGAGTTCAGCAACCTGCGGGGCCTGACATCGCTGGGCCTCAACGACAACCATCTTACAGGAACTCTTCCCGCATACCTCGGCACATTCTCAAGCCTGTCAAGCATCACCATTGCGAACAACCGACTCAGCGGACCACTTCCCGTAGAACTCGGCAAGCTGTCAGGCTTGCTGGGACTGTACCTCGCGGGCAACGCATTTACAGGTCCAATCCCCCCCTCATTTGGTGCCATGACGAGCCTGCTCGATTTCGATTTGCATGGGAACGCGCTTACGGGCAGCATCCCCGACTCCCTGCGTTTCCTGGGCACGAGCGCCCCCGGCGACTTTGGAGGACTCCTTATCTTTCGCGTGGGTGACAACAAACTGACCGGCTCTGTCCCGGGCTGGTTAAACAATCGTCCATCGATTTCCCAGATTGATCTTGGCGGAAATCAGCTTGATAATCAGAACGGACCAATTCCAGACTGGGTGTTCAATCGTGCGTCGCTGGTACTCCTCCATCTCCATGGCATGCAGTACACCGGGACTTTTCCAACGCAGGCCCTTCAATTCGCCAATCTGACCTCACTCAAGCTCTCCGGAAACCAATTGACGGGAACCATTCCAACCCAGATCGGAACAGCACTCAGCCTCAACGTGCTGTGGCTTTCCGATAACAAATTCAGCGGTTCGCTTCCCGTTGAGCTTGGAAACCTTCTTAGCCTCGGCGATCTTCGGCTCTCCAACAATCAGTTTACCGGAACGATTCCATCTTCTCTGGGGAATATCGGCGGACAGTTGCAGTACCTGTATCTCTCCGGTAACAAGTTTACCGGTTCCGTACCGGCCGGGTTCGAGACATTTGGAAGCCTCACGCAGCTTGCTCTCAATGACAACGACCTGGAAGACATCCCCAGGCTCTTCGTCCTTTCCCGCGCTCTGCGCGACACATCCGGGTTCATGGCGCTACAAAACAATCGGTTGACCTTCACCGACCTCGCGCCCATGACGTCGGCACATGCACAGATACCATTTTTGAATTTCACCTACGCGCCCCAAAAGCCGTTCGGGACGGCGCAGGTGGTCACGATCGCTGTTGGTGCGAGCGACACGCTCAAAGTAACCGTTGACAGCCTGGCCGACACGTATCAGTGGCAGAAGAACGGAGCGGCCATTCCGGGTGCGACGAAGTCAAACTACACTATCAGCTCGATGACTGGGCTGGACGCGGGACAATATGTCGTGATCGTCAAGAACGCGAGCATTCCCCTTCTTACACTTCAGAGCCAGCCGTTTACCGTGAAGCTCGCTGCTACATCGAGACCCGACATCGTGGCACTCTCCGCGCCTGCTCACGGGGCAAGCGGTGTGCCGAGGAACGCCACCATCACCTGGAACGCTTCACTCCAGGCCGAGAGCTACCGCATTCAGGTATCGACGGACAGCGGTTTTGCGGCAACCGCGGCAGATACAACACTGTCAACAACGAGCCTCACGCTTAAATCACTGGCGGCAAATACGCGACATTTCTGGCGCGTACGCGGTGAAAACGGCCTGGGGTCCGGCGACTACTCAAGCACATGGAGTTTTACGACGTCAAGCGCCGTTACCGGGGTTACCGAGGATCATGCCGTGCTGCCACGCGAGTTTCGGCTCGAACAGAACTATCCTAACCCGTTCAATCCCGCAACCACGATTGAATTTTCCGTTCCCCAAAAGACCCATGTCCGCCTTCTCGTGTACACGCTTCTCGGGCAATTGGCTGAGACGCTGTACGATGGCGAAGCTAATCCAGGAAAATACAATGTGCGGTGGGACGCCACACGGTACGCAAGCGGATTCTATTTATGCCGGTTTGAAGCAGGCGGGTTTGTTGAGACAAAGAAGCTCTTTCTTCTGAAGTGACGCCCGCCGCAACAGGACGAAGCACCGCCCAATCTACAGCGGGGGATGGTTGGGAACCAGATGAGAGTTCACAGGGTTCATAGTAGTTGAAATCATAACGAGAGCCTTGGATTTACTCGTAACCACTATAACGTCATAGGAGGCGACGATGAAGCGAAGAGCAATACCGACTCTGGCTGTGATGATTACGCTTGGGTTGCTTTTTCCGAGCAATACTCACGCTCAGGGCAAAGAGAAAAGCGCCAAGAGCATGCCCAGTCAGGAAGAAATGATGAAGCGTTGGCAGGCGTACATGACCCCGGGAGAGGCGCACAAGAAACTGGAATCGATGGCGGGAACATGGGATGCCGAGATCAAAGTGTGGATGAATGGTCCGGACGGAGAACCGGCGATTTCCAAGGGTACTGCGGAGCAGAAAATGAATCTGGGCGGTCGTTACCTGCAGCAAACCGTAGCCAGCGAAATGATGGGACAACCGTTCACCGGAACAGGGTATACCGGATACGATAACTTTAAGAAGAAGTATCTCGGTTTTTGGATCGATGATATGGGCACGGGGATGACAACAATGGAAGGCACCATCGACAAAGAGGGGAAGACCCTCACCATGTGGGGAGTCATGGACGAGCCAACGACCGGTGAAAAAAACAAGAAGGTCAAATACGTAACGCACCTTCTCGACAACGACAAACATGTCTTTGAGATCTTTGATGTGTCGGGGTATGGCGACAAGAAACCGACCATGCAAATTACGTACACCCGGAAGAAGTAACTGCCGGCGCGAAATCAACGACGTCATCGGGGGCCCGCTTCAAAACCGGGCCCCCACCGTTTCATCCCCGCCCCGGCGAGACAAACGAGACAGGTGCAGCGAAAAGGTGCTCTTGCCAGCGCTTCAGCCCGAAAGTCACCGCCGACGTTCGGAACAAAGGGTCATTTTTCTCGTATCTTGTGAGTAATGGAACCCAGCCGCATGTCCTATTTCGATCGCCACCCCAATCTATTCCGCCTTCTCTTTGGCCTGATCAGCGCGTATCTGTTTGCGCTTGCGGTTGTTTCGTTCTATCGGGTTGCGTCGAAACCGACTGACGAGAACCTATTCACAGATCCGCCCTCTAGTCTCTACGTTGCCTCTGTCATCGCGTCGGCAAACGCAGCCCCCGATGACCAACTTCATCCGGGAGATTTGATCGACAGGATCGAATCGAAACGGGTCAAAACGCGAGAGGAGCTGGATGGTATTGTTTCATCCCCGACTGCAGACGAAGTATCAGTTGGAGCTATTCGCCCGGCAACCGGCGAGAGGAAGCAGATCCGAATCCCCAAGCGCCTGTTGACCATAGAGACCGTCCGGGATATCGGTCCAACCGCCCGGATCATTGCTGTAACAGAAGGCGGAGCCTCCGATCGTGCCGGCATGAAAATCGGCGATCTTATCGTCCGGATTAACGGGCAGCGATTCAAGAATTCACTCGACGCAGACCGCCTCCTTGCAGAGGGTCAGGTAGGGAAAGCGCTTGTTTATGATGTCCTTCGCGGGAACAAAGAGCTTGCGCTCCATGTAACGATTGCGGCCATCGGCGTGCCATTCTCTCTGCTCGTTTCAACGTTAAGCGGAACGCTTTTCATTCTCATGGGGGTGTTCCTCGGGATGGTGCGTCCGCGATACAGCGCGGCACGTTTGAGCGGTCTGACCTTCGCTGCGTTTGGCTATTTTATCATGGCGTTTTTTGCGCGGCGGGGGGCGTATGTTGACCTGGGCCTTGACCTGATCCGCGATGTCACCTTGATCGTTACTGTGTTTTTTGCAGTACCACTCACCACTCATGCTTCGTATTACCTTCCTCTCGAGCGCACGGAACTGAGATCAAAGAAATGGATCCTCAGGGTTGGATACGGATTGGCCGGCGCCGGGATCATCGCGGGCGTCTTTTTCTCCACCTTTGGGTTTCTGAGCGGTCTGGTTATTCTTCTTCTCTACACTCTCGTCATTGCTCTTGTCTTCCGAAAGAGAGCGAGCCCCGAATACAAACGATTGAACAAAGTCATAAAAACCGCATCCATTGTGGCAGCCGTCGGGGCGTGCGTCGTGGGGATCTATTTTGGAGCAACGGGACAGCAGCAGAACATCGGCTACCTCAGTCCGTTTTTGCTACTCATTCCACTCGCGCATCTCTATACGATCGGGCGTTATCACCTCATGGATCTTGATTTGCGGATCCGGCGAAACGTGCAGTACATCCTTGTAACAGCTCTCTGGGATCTCGCGATCGCCTGCGCGGCGTTCCAGCTTCTCTACTCGTTGCAGGGCGCAAGTCTTCCGATACCAAACATACGCATCACGGCAACATCTGTCGAAATTCTAAACTCTCCGATGCAGCACGATCAACGAATCTGGCTCGAGAAGGGAATTCTCATGCTCGCGGCAATTGCTGTTGTCTATGCGGGCTGGCGCGTGGCCAAGCGGGGCCAGCGGCTGATCGATCGGTTGTTCTTCCGCGCACATCACGACTATCGCACGGCGGCAAATGAACTTGCGGAAGTTATGGCCACGAAGCTCAACATGGTTGAACTTGCCCGGGGAATGGTGGAAAAAATCTCCAGCCTGTTACAGCTCAAGCGGGCGGGTGTGCTGTTTTTCAGGGACGAGCAGGTCTGTTGCTGTCAGGAAAGCTACGGGTTCGACGGTAAGTCATGGGCCGAATTCTGCATTTCGTCGAATGAAGACCTTACGCGGGCGCTACAGTCGGTGCGAGACGAGGCGAGCATCGAGTCTCTTCCGGCATCAATCCGGGACGCGTTCCGTACCCATGGCTTCCTCTACCTTGCACCAATTCGCTCTAAAGAAAGACTGGTGGGGGGACTGCTCGTTGGCGAGAAGCGTTCTGAGGCCGCGTATCAAGAAGAGGATCTCGAATTTCTCGGCGTTGTTGCGAGGCAGGCGTCTGTTGCGATCGAAAACGCGTTCCTCTATGAACGTCTGGCAGAGCAGGAACGCATGAAGCATGAGTTGGCGATAGCGCGCCGCATTCAGCTGGCTTCTCTGCCGCAGGAAACACCGCTGATCGAGGGTCTTGACATAGCGGGTGCGTCGCGCCCGGCACTCGAGGTTGGCGGAGACTATTTTGATTACCTGAACGGGGAAAAGGGCACCATCACGGTCGTCGTCGGTGATGTAAGCGGAAAGGGGACTTCGGCGGCTCTTTACATGTCGAAGGTGCAGGGAATCGTTCGCTCGCTGCACGCGTTCCGGTTAACGCCAAAAGAGCTTCTCGTTCGGGCGAATCAGCTCTTATGCCGTGACATGGAGAAGAGTTCGTTTGTGACCACCATTACCGGCTCTTTTGAGACCGCAGCACGACGACTTGTTATTGCCCGTGCCGGTCACTTGCCGATGTACCGCTTCGATGCCGAACACAACAACGTCGAGAAAATTACACCACGAGGGCTGGGCCTGGGTCTGGAAGCAAACGACACATTTTCCTCCGAACTGGAAGAGCGCGTCGTGTCGTACCGGCCGTCGGATGTTTTCGTATTTGCAAGCGACGGTGTCGTCGAGGCAGAAAAGAAAGGAGGAAATCAATTCGGAGAAGAAGCTCTGATGAAATCGCTTTGGAAATACTCAGCCAACGACGCTGCGACAATTCTCAGAAAGATCATGGATGAGTTGAAGGAGTTTTCCGGGGAGGAGGAACAGCACGACGATCAGACCATTGTAGTCGTAAAAGCCCGTCCGTAGCAGACTCAGATCCGCTCGCAGTCGGCCTCGCGAACCCACCCAACCTTTCCGTCGGCCAGCACAATTTTTACCCATCCAGCGACACCATCACTCAACCGAACCTTCAGACCCTCGTGTACGACAAACGCATCAAGGCCCTGTGTATCCGGCGAGCTTTTGGCTGTTACCACGGAGGCGGTGACGATCGCGTCGTCACGGGAATGCGAGTCAGCCGCCTGTGAAATCATCAGGACTGTTAGTGGAATCAATGCTATGAACGCGCTAAGAGCGATGATCCTGGCAAGCCTGAGACCAGAAGACCAACTAAGGAGATACAAGACAGCAAGCCCGCCGAACAGCAATATCCAGGCAATAACAAAGAGCCAGACCGTGACGCGAAGCGGGACAACCACAGAGAGCGATCGAAGCCACTCGATAAAGAAAAGGTCCGGCAAAGGCTCGATGCGATCGGCGGTCTTCAGGTTCACAAGGCTGAGATTGTGTTTAATATCGGGATCGTTTGGTTGAAGACGAAGTGCGCGTTCGTAGGCGAGAATGGCCGGGGCGACCTTTCCAAGCCGGTAGTACGAATTACCAAGATTGAAGTAGACCGCTGCGCCGGCAAAGCCCTGGCTCAAAATGGCTTCGTATGCTGCCGCGGCCTGATCGAATTTCCCTTCGCGGTAAAGGCTATTCCCGCGCTCGAAGTCATCAGATGCTGTTTGGGCGGACCCAACAGCACCGACAAGCACGAGCAAAACAATCCACGCACAAAATCGTTGCACGGTCATCGTTTTCCGGAATAGTTCTTTTCCACCGAGTCAATGATACCCGCAGCTGAATCGAGGAGCTCGGCGCGCGCCTGCTGAGTATCTGAAGCAGGTGCAAACCGGGCAAATTCAGCTCTCTCGATGCACGAACGCAAGAGTTGGAGTGTTTCGGCCGGCACGCTTCGCTGTTCAAGCTGCGTTGCGGCGTCGTCGATCGTCAGCTCAGATTTTTGGATACGCAGCTTATCGCCCAGGTATTCCATGAGAGCCTTCGAGATTTCTGCATGGTAACTTTCCGTATTTCCCTGCGAGAGAAGCTTCTTCGCCAGCTTCAAGCGCTTCGCCGCTTCCCGCCCAGCTTTGGCGGCGCGGAGCACATCAACCCTGCCGAAGAGTTTTTCCCGGCGCTTGCGATAACCGAAGGCCGCAAGAAACGCAAGGGGAGGAAGCACCATGAAGAGTGCAAACCAGATGTTCGAAAACGGAGACGCGTCGATTTGCACAATGTCGCCGAGAGAAAGCTTGAGATATCGGATATCCTCACCGAGCAAGCGGACATCAGACTTTGACGCAACCGAAGCGCCGGCGCTCATGTCTTTACCGGGCAGAATGGTGAAGTCAAAGCGGGCCGACCGCAACTGTGTATACGCGTTGCGATCGAGATCGAAGAACGAAAATACAACAGGCTCGATCACGCGAGCACCGGCATTGCGTGGAATGACAAGGTACTCTGCAACCTTCTTCCCCCTGATAACACCGCCTTCGCGTGTAATTTCCTCGGAGACCTTTGGCTCGTATGCTTCAAAGTCGGCAGGGAGCGATGGCTTTGGTGGTGTCAGGAGTTTTACATTCCCGGTTCCGGCTATCGTCAGGCGAAGTGTGATCGGATCGCCCGTTTTTACCTCGTTTTTGTCCACCGTCGCGTTGAATGTGAAACGACCAACGGCTCCGCTGAAACCGGCTGGCGGGTTGCCTGGAAGCGGATCGACCGTGACCGCCAGAGAATTTGACTTGAATTCTTCAGTCTGTGTGCGGGCAAAGAGCGGATCGTTGAAGAAGGAATCGAAAGGGTCATTGCTCTTGCGCTGCGACGGCGCCTGGTAGGCACATCGAACTTCGAGCGGTGAGATGGCCAGGCGGCCGCTTTGCGTTGGGAAGAGGGCCGTCTTTCTGATCGTCGCAACGCGAAATTGTTTGCCCTCAAAAGTCTCCGCGGTGACGGTCGGCTGCTTCGGCTGTTCAACCTCCTCTGCCCAGAAGCCCTGATAGACAGGCGCCTTGGCGATGTCATATCCCGAGACGTTGAGGCGGGTATAGAGCCTGTAGGTCACCGTGACCGGCTCACCTTGCTTCACCCGCTGCTTATCGGCCGTTGCGCGGATGAAAAGGTTTTCTGCAACTCCCTGCGGCGGCGCTGCGGCTTCTATTGCCTGCGCCTTCAGCTTGCCCTGGACTACTTCGATTTGCAGTGGCTGCGACCGAAGTGTTGCCCCCTTGTAGTCTACGCTTGCCGCGCCGATGTTGTACTTCCCAGCCTGCCTTGCGTACAGGTAGTATGTGAACGCTACCGACCCGGACATTTGTCCGTTGATAATTTGCATGTTCGTGGACTGATTGGGTCCGCTCATGACAACAAAGGAACCGAACGAGGGCGGGCGAAGGTTTTTGACGGAGTTCATGTCAGAGCCGGAAACGGTGAACGAAACAGCAAACTGTTCCCCCGCGCCTACGGTCGTGCGGTCAAGAGCGGCAGAGAATGTGCCATCCTGAGCCCGAGCTTCGGCTGTAAGAACTGTGAGGAGCAAAATAACGGTGAAGAGCTGTTTCATTACCAATCTTTTTCGATGTAGACTCGCGCCGCCGCACGCTTGCGGAGATTTTTCTGGATCTCTTTTTCGTTGTTCCGCAGCGCCTCGAGGATGCGGTCAGCCTGTTGTTTCGGCATCTGATTCCTCTGTTGCTGCTGATTTGTCTGGTCCGGTTTTGCCTGCTGCTGTTGAGGCTGCTGTTGAGGCTGCTGTTGCTGCTGGTTCTGATTCTGGTCTTGTTTCTGCTGGTCGTTTTGCTGCTGATTCTGCTGCTGTTGGTCCTTCTTGTCCTGCTGATTCTGGTCCTGCTTGTTCTGTTGGTTTTGTTTCTTTTGATCCTGTTGCTGTTTTAATCGTTCCTTTGCAAGAAGGTAGTTGTACCGCGCGTCTTCATCGCTGGGATCAAGGCGGAGCGCGCGTTTGTATGTCTCAAGACTCTCCTCAAGTTTGTTCGATTTGAAAAACGTGTTGCCAAGATTATAGTACGCCATCTCCTGGTCGCCCGAGGTCTTGGCAGATGCTACGTGATTCGAGTAAATTCGTTGCGCTTCCTCGGCGCGTTGCTGCTTGTAGTACGCGTTACCGAGGTTGAACTGAGCCTCGCGGGACGTCGGATCTTTTTGCACGGCTTTCTTGTATTCAGCCTCTGCATCGGGGTACCGTGACTTCGCGTACGCATCATTGCCGGCGCTTACATGGGAGCGAACCGTCTGGGCGGATGACGTTGAGACGGCGAGAATCAGAAGAAGAGGGAGAAGCGTCGCAGCTGGAAACAACTTCATGAGCCTGGTCAGCAAACGACCGCGGCGTTCAGACAATAAGGTGTCGATCATCAGGAGGATCAGGCCGAGGGCCAAAGGATAGAAAAATTGATCTTCGTAACCCGTCACCTGCAAGCTCCCCATCTCTGTCTTTTGTAGCGACGAAAGCTCGTTGAAAATGCCGTCGATTTCATTGCCTGCGTTTGTTGCGCGTCGGTAAGAGCCGCCGGTGGAAAGGGCGATTTGCTGCAGAGCCGTCTCATCAAGGCGTGAAAGCACAATGTTGCCAGCCCGGTCATGTTTGTAATCGGTCCTCTCCGCGTTGGCTCCATAGACCGGGATAGGGCTTCCATCTGCTGTTCCCATACCAATGGTAAAGACCCGCACACCCTCTGTTCTGGCCCTCTCCACGGCTCCCGCAACGTCACCCTCGGTATTCTCGCCGTCGCTGACGATAACAATCGCCTTTTGAGTTGGCAGATCCTGCCGGAACGATTTCATTGCCACGTCAATGGCATTGCCAATCATCGTACCGGGGACGGGGACAGCATCAACATCGACAGCGTTAATAAAGAGATCGGCGGCAGAATAGTCGGCTGTCAACGGAAACTGGACGTACGCTTCCCCGGCAAACACCACAAGCCCCACCCGATCGCCATGCAATTTACGCAAAAGATCAGAGACATCACGTTTGGCCTTTTCCAGCCTGTTTGGGCGAATATCCTCGGACTTCATACTCAGCGACACATCAAGGGCTACGAACAAGTCAATTCCCTCCCGCTTTACCTCTTCAAGCCGGGTGCCAACCTGCGGGTTAGCGCCGGCGAGTATAAAACAGCCCAGCGAAAGGAGAAGAAGAACCTGCTTGACGGTTCGCTTTGCCGTGCTCGCATCGGGGGTGAGCGAAGAAACAAGCGGTTCATGAATGAATGCTCTGAGCAGCTGCTTCCGGCGTCGATGGAGAAAAAAGAAGGCGATCCCCAAGGCAGGGATGAGCAACAAGGCCCACAAATATTCCGGATGTGCGAATCTGAGCATACGAGCTTTCAGCGATCAGCGGTCAGCATTCAGCTTGCGCAGAAAAGCAGCAAGCATCTTCTTAATTACAATCGTGTTTTCCGATAAACGGTCATGTTCTGTCTTCTTGAGGAATCCTAGATCAAATGAGAGCAGCAAAAAGTATTCAAGCTCGTTCGCGGAACCAAATGCGTTCTGAAGAAATCGAGCAAAGTCAGCATCGGTCTTTCTCCCACAACCCTCAGCAATGTTTGCATGATCGACACACTAGAGCGGCGCATTTGGCTCGTTAAACCATATAACTCGTCTTTAGGATATTCTCGTGTCAACTTGTAGATTCCAAGAGCGACCCGATGAGCCTTTTGCCAAACATTCAGTTGTCGAAAGTCCTTCATGATTGCCCTCATGGAATTTCGATTTTTGGCTAACCGCTAATAGCTATCAGCTAAGAGCTAGGGTATCTTCCTCAGCACCGTCGCGCCCAGCACCACCTCAATCAAAAGCGCAAGCAAGCCCGCCGCCAGCCAATTATAGAATAGCTCGGTATACCGCTTGTATGCGGTTACTTCGATTTTCGATCGTTCGAGCTGGTCAATCTCTTTATAAATTGCCTTCAGTTTCCGGTTGTCGGTGGCACGATAGTACTTCCCGCCCGTCATGTCGGCGACGGCGGTCAACGTCTTCTCGTCGAGATCGACAGGAATCAATCGCCGTTGTATGCCGAACGGTGTTTCAACGGGATACGGCGCCTCGCCCTGGGCGCCGACACCCACCGTGTACACGCGGATATTATACGTGGTGGCGATTTTTGCGGCCGTGATGGGATCGATTTCGCCCCGATTGTTGACGCCGTCGGTAAGGAGAATCATGACCTTGCTTTTCGCATTGCTGTCTTTTAGGCGGTTGACGCCATTGGCAACGGCCAGTCCGATTGCCGTGCCGTCGGCAATCATTCCGTTCTTCACTTCTTTAAGCTGCGACTTCAAGACAGGATAATCAGTTGTGAGGGGGCACTGTGTGAAGCTCTCAGCAGAGAAGATCACAAGCCCGATACGATCGTTCACCCGGCCATCCACAAATTCATCGGCAACTTGTTTTGCGGCTACCAGGCGGTTGGGAGAAAAATCTTCCGCCAGCATGCTGCCCGAGATGTCAAGCAGAAGAACGATATCAATACCTTCGGTCGAAACATTTTCTCTGCTCGATATGGCTTGCGGCCGGGCAAGGGCGATGATGAAAAGAGCAAGTGCGGCAAGGCGGAGCGCGACGGGAACATCGTGGAGTTTCTCGCGCAAAGCTCGCGGCGTGTGGTCAAACGGTTGCAGAGATGAAAATGTCAGCTCCGTGACCATGTGCCTGCGGCGACGCCAGTACCAAAAGCCAAGCAACGGAACCAGGAACAGGGTCCAGAGCAGCCACGGATATGCAAATCCATCACCGAACATCTTCCACCTCCTGAGCTTCAGGTTCGGGTGATGGTTTGGGAATCAGCGTTCGGACAATCTCGTAAGCGGAGCGCAGCTCGCGTTCATGTTCCTCGGGCGCCGGTTGATACTTCGCGAACTTGACGAGATCTGCGGTTGTCAGGAACGAACGGCACCGTGCCTGCAGGGGTGCTGCCTCGGGCAGACGATGGAGCTGGTCGAGGATTTCATCAGAGGTCGATTCGAGCGCAAGGAGGCCAAACTGGTCTTCGAAGAATCGCCGCACGATTTCGGTGACCTCGGAATAGTATTGTTTCACCTTTCCCTGCTGCCAGAGGTGCTTGTCCTCGAGGACGCGCAGGGCTGCGAGGGCGGTCTGACCTGGCGGGATTGTCGGTTTTGGCGGCAGAAGAGCGGCTTCGCGCTCTTTCCTCTTCTTTCGGTAATAGTAATACGCAAGTCCGGCAAGGAGAAGAACCGCCAGGGCGATGAGGTATGGCAGAAAATCTTCAAACCTCCATGGTGCGTCCAACGGGGGCTTGATGTCTTTAATGTCACCCTTGACGTCAATAGGAATGCCGACGATGGAAAGGGAGAGCGTGTTTGAGTACGCGAGGCGAAACGTAGTGTCGGCGTTACTTCTATAGGCAAAGGCAATGGGAGGAATGAAAACATTGCCGGTGTCGAACATGGTAAGCCGGAATGTCCACTGCTGGTGTCCGTCCGCGGGTTGCGCCGGCTCAATGGCGAGGATCTCAAACGGTCCAACACTGTCACGCGGAACCGGGACCAGCGAATCCACCCCCTGCGGAAGCTGGGCATCGACGTGGAGAAGCACCCACTGGCCAATCTTATACTGCGCCGAGTCGGTCCGGGCGGAGATCTTCGGTTCCTGCGCATACGCGAAGCAGGAAAAGACAAGCAGCGTCGATATGAATGAGATGCGCTTCATGCTAGCGAACTACCACCTTCGCTCGCGGAGTCTGAAGAAGTCAACAAGCGGCTTCATGTATGGTTTGTCGAGACGGATATCAATACTGTCGAGCTTGGCTTTGACAAACGTGGAGCGTCTGGAGTCTTCCAGCGACCGTCGATAAGCCTGGTAAGCAGCGGCCACCCTGGGATTTGCGGTATCCACCCATCGCTGTGCGCCCGTTTCTGCGTCTCGGAACGTGACCAATCCAACCCCGGGCAGCTCCCGCTCCCGGGGATCAATCAAGCGCACGCCGATCAGGTCGTGCCGTTTCCCCGCGATGCGAAGCGCTGTCTCATAGCCACTGTCGAGAAAATCGGAGATGACAAAAACGATGCTTCGTTTCTTGAGAACGTGGTTAAGATATTCAAGAGCGCCCTTGATGCTTGTTGCCGATCGTTTCGGTTCGTACGAGATCAGTTCACGCACAATTCTCAGAGCATGGGATTGACCCTTGCGCGGCGGCACGAATTTCTCTATCTGGTCTGAGAACAGCATTGCCCCGACCTTGTCACCGTTCTTCATCGCCGAGAAGGCGAGGATGGCGCTGATTTCCACCGCGATGTCGCGCTTGAGCTGACCTTGCGATCCAAAAAACTGCGAACCGCTCAGATCAACAAGGAGCATAACGGTCAGCTCGCGCTCTTCTTCGAAGATCTTCACGAACGGATGATCGAATCGCGCGGTGACGTTCCAGTCGATTGTGCGGACGTCATCGCCGAGCTGATACTCGCGAACCTCTGAGAAGGCCATACCGCGACCCTTGAAAACCGAGTGGTATTCGCCCGAGAAGACCTGGTTCACGAGACCGCGCGTGCGGATCTCAAGCTGGCGGACTTTTTTTAAGAGTTCTTTGGTTTCCAAAATCGTTCACGAAAACACGAATGGAGTTTCGAGTTTCAGGTCTAAAGTTCAAAGTTGTAAGGCGTTCAAAACGCTAATCGACAATCGCAAATTGGAAATCGGCAATGTTACGGAACCTCAATCTTATTCAATATTTCCTGGACAATATACTCGGAGGTAACCTCCTCTGCTTCCGCCTCATAGGTCACGGCAACACGATGGCGGAGGACATCAAGGCTGATAGCGCGGACATCTTCAGGAATGACGTACCCGCGGCGCTTGATGAATGCGTGGGCCTTTGAAGCAAGAGCGAGGTTGATCGAGGCGCGGGGAGAGGCGCCGTAGCTGATCATCGGAGCAATCTTGTCGAGCTTGAATTCTGCCGGCTGGCGCGTTGCAAAGACGATATCGAGAATGTAGCGTTCGATCTTTTCGTCCATATAGACGTTCTTGACAACGTCGCGCGCCGCGAGGATGTTCTTTGGTGATACGACCGGCCTAATCTCACGCTGGTCACCGAGGACGTTTTGCCGCATGATCAGCAATTCTTCGTCGCGTGAAGGATACCCGATCTTCACTTTCAGCATGAAGCGGTCAACCTGCGCCTCGGGAAGGGGATACGTTCCCTCCTGTTCGATGGGGTTCTGCGTCGCGAGCACGAGGAACGGCTCGTCGAGCTTGAACGTCTCCTCGCCAATTGTTATCTGTCGTTCCTGCATTGCCTCGAGGAGGGCACTCTGAACTTTCGCCGGAGCCCGGTTAATTTCGTCAGCGAGGATGAAGTTTGCAAAGATAGGGCCCCGCCGGGTGAAAAACTTGCCATCCTTCTGATTATAGATCATGGTGCCGATGAGGTCGGCGGGAAGAAGGTCGGGCGTAAACTGAATGCGTTGAAACTTGGCGCTGATGGCCGAGGCGAGCGTCTTGATCGTCAAAGTTTTTGCCAGACCGGGAACTCCCTCGAGAAGAATGTGGCCGTTGCACAACAGGCCAATGAGGAGCCTGTCGACCATGTATTTCTGGCCGACGATTACCTTTCCCACCTCCGCCGTGAGGTTGTCGACGAAGGCGCTCTCGCGCTGTATCATCTCATTGATGGTTTTGATGTCCACTCGGTCCTCCTAAGTCATTGAATCTGAAGTAGTTCCACATTCTTATTGGACGAAAAAGGGGGAGATCCGTTCCGCCCCTCCTGCAACATAGAAACCATCTCAAATTTGAGATAGGTTCCAGAAACAATTCGAGCCACACAACAAATTCTCCACTGAGGCACCAATCCGCCTCATCGAACCTTAATGCTGGCGGCGGGGATAAGCCTTTGGCAGAAAATGAACCTGGTGGGCGGCCCGGAGGAGCTATCAGCGATCAGCTTTTAGCTGATGGTTCCGTACAAAACAAATTTAGCAAAAAATGAGGCTGGATGCAATCCACGGTATCAAGCGTCCTGCAAGGAAAAGGTTTCAGCGATGGAACCACTGTTCGTTGAATGCCGTTGACTATTGCGTAAGGAGAACAAACAACTCGTTGGGCGTCTGCTCAGCGTTCAGATCGGTAAAACAGGAGAAAAGGCATGACATCAAATCAGGGCAAACGAAAAGTTGGCGTTGTCGGCACCGGCCTTGTTGGATCATCACTGGTCTATGCTCTGATGATCCGAGAGCTGGCAACAGAAATAGTGCTTGTGGATATCGATAGGGAGAAAGCAACCGGCGAAATGATGGATTTCAACCACGGGCTATCATTCAGCAAGCCGGTCAAAATCACGGCGGGCAATTACGCCGATTTGAAGGAAGCACAGGTTGTTGTTATTGCAGCGGGAGCTTCTCAGAAACCGGGCGAGACGAGGCTGGACCTCCTCGCGAGGAACGTGAATATATTTCGAACGATTGTTCCCGAGGTCGTGCAACACAATCCAACCGGCATCATTTTGATTGCGACCAATCCCGTCGATATCCTGACGCACATTTCGTTGAAGGAATCGCAATTGACCGCCGGAAAAGTCATAGGGTCGGGGACGATTCTTGACACGTCGAGGTTCAGGTTCCTTCTCGGTCAGCATTACGAAGTCGATGCCCGTAGTGTCCACGCTTACATTGTGGGTGAGCATGGCGACAGTGAGATACCCGTGTGGAGCCTGGCCAATATCGGTGGCGTTCGACTGCAGGAATTTGCCCCATTGAAGAACAAGCGCTACGATCAGATAGAGATGGATAACCTGTTTGCGGGCGTCCGCGATGCCGCTTATGAAATTATCAAACGAAAAGGCGCCACCTACTATGCAATCGGCCTGGGCCTGGTCTCGATTGTGGAAACGATTCTCGGGAACTACCGGAGCGTGCTCTCCGTCTCGACGCTGATGACCGGACAATATGGCGTATCAGACATGTGCCTCAGCCTTCCGTGTGTTGTCGGGGCAAACGGGATAGAAGAAATCCTGACTTTAAACCTGAGTCCCGGCGAAGAGAAAGGCTTTCGACTCTCTGCTGAAAAACTGAAGGCAACACTGCAGTCGCTGGGCGGTTAGGCGGGCACCACCACCGGGGAAATTCGTTTCATTTCATCCAATCTTTGGATACAATCTCCGAAGGCCTTTTCCGCCACGTTCACACACCTACAGGTCACCCATGAAGCGCCGCGACGCGATGAAACTCGTTGGCACAGCAATCGCAGCCATTCCATTTTCCAATCTCCCGGGGAGTGAATTGTTTGAACACCGAAGCGCCGAACTCGATCCCGACGTCCCAAAGCTCTTCGACCGATTACTGAAGGAACGAGCATGCTCTTGTGCTGTTCGGATGGAGCGGGGCGGCGCGCGGTTATATCTGAACGGGAAAGAAGAATATCCGCTCCTTGCTGTAAGCTCAAGCCTGCTGCACACAGCGCAATCGTACAGAAAAATGGGAATTCGCTTCCTCCATCCTCTGATCGGCATGGAAGACGGCTGGATAGCGCCGGGCAAGTACGACTGGACACGGTTCGACAACTACTTTTCGAAGCTGCTGGAACTTGTGCCCGACGCTTTCATTCTTCCGCGCCTTCACCCGTACGTACCAACCTGGTGGAAGGAAACTCATCCGGACGAGCTCATCAAGTGCGGCCTTCCTATAGATCCGGGTCAATACAAAGCGGTGGAGCAGGTGATCGAGGGAGGATTCAACTGGACGGCCCTGGGCGACCCATATGCGGCGTCGTTCGCATCGGAGATCTACAAGCGGGATACCGCTGCCATGTTGCGCGATTTCCTGAAGCACATGGAAGCATCGCCTCTCAAAAGCAGGATGATGGGATATCAGATTTCAGGCATGCACACCGGTGAATGGCACTATCTCGGCTGTCGGTGGATGCCCGACTACAGCGCGCCGATGCAAAAGATTGCCGGACCGGTCCCATCGACAGAGCGAAGAATCGACAAAGGCGGGCCCTTGATGCGCGATCCCGAAAAGGACCGCGACGTTATCGAGTTTCTGCTCAAATACCATAAGAATACAGCCGAAACAGTGGCGATGTTCGGGAAGGTCATTAAAGAAGAGACGGTCCGACGCGTCATCTGCGGCACGTTCTTCTGCTATGTGCTGGAAAACGTGATGATACAGGAAGCAGGACACCTTGTCCCCGAAGCGGTGTTGACGTCCCCTGACTTCGATTATATTGCCACGCCGTACACCTATCAACGAAGCAACGTGCCCGGCTATCAGCGGTACGACAGCGATGTCATCGATGATGCAGGAAACTGGCTTGGTCGTGCGCGGGGAGTGGGAGGCGACGGTGCGTATCGCGTGTTAAGCGAATCGATGCGGCGCAATAACAAGATGTTTATTTCAGAGATGGATCCGAGCACGTACGTCGAACCGTACCGCCGTAGCGAAGGGGGGTCCGGCTCCGAAACTGTTGAGGGAACGCTTAAGATTCTGCAACGCGATCTGGGTCAAGTGTTTGCAACAGGCCACGCCGGTTGGCTGTTTGATTTCGGCCATTTAATGCCACCATTCAAGGCCAACAAGGGCTGGTATGACGATCCGCCGATGATCAAATTGATCAAGTCCTTTGCAGATATTGGCGCTAAGTACAGACCGATACTCGACATCAGCCCGGTATCAGAAATTGCGGCGGTGTATGAACCCAAATCATGGCTTGCTACGCAGCACTGGTGGGCAGAAGAGCCGTGGAATGGTTTCGGCATTGTTATCAGCGACTATTTTGGGCACTGGATGGTGAACTCCCAGGCGCGGACGATCAACCGGGTTGGAGCGCCGACAGATTTCATGTACAGATTTGACCTGAAGACGGAAGACCGAATGCGCTTCAAGCTCTTTCTCATGGTAAACACCTTCTTCCTGACGCCCGCCGAAGTGGAGCAACTGCAGGCGTTGTTCAAAGGGAGCGGTGCGACCGTGGTCTGGTTCTATGCGCCGGGCTATATCGGTCCCGAGCGCTTTGAGCCGAAGCAGATGGAGGCGCTCACGGGTTTTTCGTTCAAGCGCATCGATGAACCGGGACCAATGATGATCCGATGTCTCATCGACGATTCGGGGACAAAATTCTTCCGCGACTTCGGCGTGAAAAAACCGCACTATCCCCGGTTCGCAGTGCTTCCCGGCGACGATAAGGGGATTCGGGTTCATGGCAAGTGGACGGACAGCGATGAGATTGCGTTTGCCGGCAGGGAGCACAACGGCTTCACGTCGTACTATGTCGGAGCCGGGCCGGTGCCGGTGGAGGTTCTGCGTTGGGTTGCGGAGAAAGCAGGCGTGCGAATGTGGAGCACGAAAGCGGACAACGTCCGGGCTTCAAAAGGAGCAGCTATGATTGTGGCAAGCGATACCGGGGAGCGGATCGTGAAGTTTCCTCAGCCGATGATGCCGGTGGGTGGAGGAGTAGCGAGGAGGGAGCACCGGCTCAGCATGGAGTTTGGAGAGGTGAAACTTTTTGTGAGAACGGCCTAACCGAGGTTTTGGATAGGGCTTGCTTGCGACGCTACCGCGATCCAGCAAAGAGAAAGAAAGCCGCGGTGTGGTCGCGTGGCTATTTCAACGTCAGAAACGGAAGTTAAGCAAGCGAGAGAAGATTCCGCCGGGAGGAACGTGCGGTGAAGCTTCGTGAATCCATGACGCCGGCAGAGACGGGGAAAGAAGATCGGAACAAGATGGGGCTCGAAGAGGTAGAGGTGTTTATCGAGCGACCGCAAGGATGGACTTGCCGCTTGCAGAATCAGAGGAACCCCGGTTGTCTACCAGCGAGCATAGTTGGTGCGTGTGCGGACGCCCAAGGGCAACGCGAACAGAGCCATCCGTCCCGCTGAAAAGGAGTCGCCGATTTTGCCTTACTTCACCAGCGCTCGCACTTCATACAAATCAGTACGCCGGTCCAGCCAATTAAGGACACTCCCCGTTTGACGATGTGTCTTCAGAAGTTCTAGATCGACGTCATCGACGATAACGGTTTCAATGTTTGGCGTGCTTTCTGATTGGATGGCGTCGCGAGTGAATGGGATGTCTGAGGGCGTAAAAATTGCCGACTGCGCATAGTGGATATCAACATTCTCTACGGAGGGGAGGTTTCCCACACAACCCGCTATCACGACGAAGACATGATTCTCAATCGCGCGCGCCTGTGCACAATAGCGAACGCGCAGATACGCGTAGCGTTCATCCGTAGAGAAGGGAACAAAGACAATCTGAGCGCCCTTTTCGACGGCAAGCCGCGTCACCTCCGGGAACTCAACATCATAGCAAATTTGGATGGAGATTTTTCCTTTGTCCGTCTCGAAGACCTCTATCTTGTCGCCGGGTTTCACACCCCACCACCGCCGCTCACTCGGTGTGATGTGGAGTTTATATTGCTTGCCAATCGTACCATCCCGACGGAATAGATAGGAAATGTTATAGAGATCATCTTCCTCGACCGTGAAATGTGACCCGCCAATGATGTTGATGTTGTATCGAACAGCTAGCTTCGAGAAGAGTTCAAGATACCTGGGCGTGAATTCCGAGAGTTTGCGCATCGCGAGAGCGGGTCTCTCCACGGGCAGAAATGAAAGAAGCTGAGTTGTGAACATCTCGGGGAACACGACAAAGTCGGACCGATAATCAGAGGCAACATCGACGAAATACTCACATTGCTTCGCAAACTCAACGAAGTCCGGTATTATCCGCAATTGATACTGCACCGCGCAGACCCTTACCGGGCGAGTTGGCACAAACTTGAGCTGCACGTCGGGTTGGTAATCAAGATTGCTCCATTCGAGGAGCGTTGCATATCCCATCGATTCCTTGTCAGCTTCAAGGTACGACTGAATGAGGCGCTTGAGCACAAACCCGTTGGAGATCTGTGTGGTGAGAACAGGATCGACAAGAGTCTTACTGATGACTTTATCGACGTACTCCCGGGCAGTCATTTGATCCTTGTAGTTCCCATATCCAGGGATCCGACCGCCGAGGACGATCCTCATAAGGTTCAACTTCACAGCGAGGTGCTTCCGGGCCTCATACAACCTACGAGCAAACTTCATTCCACGATATCGGGGATCAACCATGATTTCAATGCCGTACAACGTATTGCCTTGCGGGTCATGGTTGCGGATGAATCCCTGATCGGCAATCTCTCTCCAGTTGTGCCACTCGCCGTACATTGCAAAATCAAGAACAAGACTGCTTGACGACGCAACAATCCTCCCCTCATACTCGACGCAGATTTGCCCCTCGGGGAAAATGAGAAGTTGACTCTCCATCTGCTCTTTGGTCCATGGTTTCATTCCCGGAAAGGCTCTTAGTTGGACCTCAACGATTTGATCATAGTCCTCCAACCGTATCTGTCGAACAACGATTGTTTTCTCGGATGG
>DOWV01000071.1:0-815 GCA_003519375.1 Bacteroidota bacterium | reverse complement strand
CGTGCGGCGTACGATTTCACGCTCGTCACGGCGGAAAACGCGATGTGATTTGTCAAGACGATTTTCGACCGTTATCTGCGAGTGGAAAACAATGACTCGGGCATCACGAGGCGGTCAAGGCTTGCCCGCAGCTCCGGGCCCAAAAATCGGAGTCCAACCTGGTATGAGGCATTCGTCCACCCAAATCCCTCTCGCGTGATATAGGCGAACTTCGTCCCGACGTTTCCATATTCGGCGAAGACCCCATGTGTGCGTCGCACGACGTCATATTTTTCGGTAACAGTACCATTGTAGTTCACAGCGTTGGATGTTATCGTAAAGAGCCATTTGTACGCAAGCCGTTCCGCCTCCTTCGTAAAACCGTAACTCTTCAGCCCCCGCCACACCATCACCTGGTGCGGCGCCCAGCCGTATGGATAGTCCCACTGCCTCTGCGGACGATCCGGTGCAATGGGACCCCGCGACTCTTCCGTTGACGCACTGACACCGCCCGGCATTTCGAGAAGAGGGAGAGCCCTCTCAACAAGTGCTCTCGCTTGCTCAGGTGACGCGAGTCCGGCCCAGAGCGGGTACAATATCGTGGCGCTTACGTACTCTAACCGCTTGCTCCGTTTCACGTCGTAGTCGAAAAACATACCGCGGTCGGGGTCCCAGAGAAACCGATTTACGAGGTTTTTTCGCGTCACAGCCCTGGAATACCACTCACTGCTTGTCTCCACCGAACCGTCAGGAAACACAAGAGAGCCGCCAAACTCGCGATCAATCGTTTCCGCAAGATCAATCTCATATTTGTAGAGCAGCGAATTGAGATCCAC
>DOWV01000300.1:2337-7790 GCA_003519375.1 Bacteroidota bacterium | reverse complement strand
CTCCTGACGCTGTTCAACATCCTGGCGTTCGTCGGGGCCTTCGTCGCCTTCCTCAGATTCGATATGCGGTAACAGAGAAGGTGCGTGGCCCCGGGTAGATCCCCGAAATCTACATTCGAATATCGACGGGAGATTTCGGGGATTTTCATTGTGCCACGCACCTCTCCCGGCCCAAAAGGAAACACCCTTCATGCATGATGATGTCTATCGCCGGCTCGCCCGGGTGCTTGACGAGCTCCCAAACAAGTTCCCGGCCACGGAAAGCGGCATAGAGCTCAGTCTCCTCGCGAAGCTCTTCACCGAGGAAGAGGCCTCGCTCGCGTGCGTTATGAAATTGAAGCCTGAGTCTGCGACCGACATTGCACTTCGCTCCGGAACAGATCCGAAGGAAACGCGAAACACCCTCAAACGGATGATGGCGAAAGGGCTCATTGATATCCGAAAAGGGGAAGGGGAGTTCTCATACGCGCTCAGACCTTTCGTGGTTGGGTTCTACGAGGGTCAGCTCCCGCGCATGGACAGGGAGATGGCGGATTTGTTTGAGCAGTATTTTCTTGAGACGAAGGGCGGCATTCTGCGGGAGAGGCCAGCGTTGCACCGCGTCATCCCGGTTGAAAAGGCTGTGCCTGTCGAGGTCAATATCCATCCCTACGAGCGCGCATCCCGGATGCTGGAAGGGGCAAAGTCATGGGGAGTGCGCGACTGCATTTGCCGCGTCCAGCAGCATCTTCTGGGGAAGAACTGCGGACATCCTGTTGAAACCTGTCTGGTGTTCTCGCAGGTGGAGCACGCATTCGACCGCAGCAAAGTGGATCGGGCTCTCACAAAAGATGAAGCACTGAAGATCCTGCGTGAGACCGAGGAAGCCGGGCTCGTGCATTCCTCCGGCAACTACCGCGATGGGATTGAATACATCTGCAACTGCTGCATCTGCTGCTGCGGCATCATGCGCGGCATCGCCGAGTTCGGAATCATGAGCGCCGTTGCGCACTCCGACTTCCGGATCGTTGTGGAAAACGGCTCGTGCAACGGATGCGAAGCCTGTATTGAGCGTTGCCAGTTCGAAGCCATGACGATGGTGGAAGGATTGGCGGTGGCTGCCAAGCTTCGCTGCGTGGGATGCGGATTGTGCGTTCTGGTGTGCCCCACGGATGCGCTTCATCTTCATCGCAGGAACGAAGGGGAGGTCCCGGAGCCGCCGGAAGACATCCACGCCTGGAGGGCGCAGCGGGGTGCACCGAAAGGCGGCTTGCAGGTTTGATGAGGAAGGATCTTGTCTGAGGTCGACTTTCGTCACTAAGCCGAGCTTTTCGACCGCTTCCAGAACCGAACTTCAGTTGAGAAGGATTAACCCTCCTTTCATCCTTTCGGGCTATTACGCCTCAAAGCAATCATCGGTATACTCTTCACCGTATCCTGACGAGAAGCCCCCACGGTGAGTATCGGGGGCCCTGGATCGAAGCTCTCGATCAGGCTTTCCGTTACGAGAGGCAAAAACGCGTTTCTTGATGATCACTTCAATGATCGCGTCAATGCCGATTCAACTAAGGAGGCTGCTATGCCAGACCTGACAAAACACGAACAATACGCTCTCACCATTACTTCGAGCCTGATCATCGCTTACGGAAGGGAACTCCTCGGAGAACCAGCCGATGCAATGCCTGCGGCGGTCAAACTCTATTTCAAGGTGGCCGATGAGGTCAGGGATGAAAATGACCGCATACACGAACAGATGAAAATCAACGCCCGCCGGTAGTTGCCTGCTTTGAAGAACCTGCTGAGGCTCTCCTCTTCGATGGCAGGAGAGTCTTGTGCGCGTGCGAACCGGGTTTTGACTGGACTTGAGGTCCCATGTACAAGGCGATCAGCTTTCTCCTGGTGATTCTCTTCGTCGGCGGTTGTTCAACGAATGTCACCAGACCATCAAGTGACCTGAAGCAGACTTTTGCATACACTGATCAGATACGGATCAGCTACGAGGTCTACGGAAATGGTGACTCGCCCATTGTATTTCTCCATGGGTTTGGGGCGTCTGTAGAAACCTGGAGAGACATCCAGTCTCGACTTGCCTTGGGCAACAAGCTGTTCTTCCTTGATCTTAAGGGCTTTGGATTGTCATCAAAACCCGACGATGACAAGTACTCTCTTGAAGACCAGGCTGAGGTTGTCCTTGCCTTCATGAAAACGCAGAAGCTCCATGACGTTACTCTCGTGGGCCATTCTTACGGCGGTGCAGTATGTCTCTACACGTACTTCCATGATCGATCCCGCCTGAATGGCGGTTTGATTCGGCGGTTGGTTCTGATCGATGCTGCTGCATACGTACAGAAGTTCCCCTTCTTTATCGAGATTCTTACAAAACCGGTCATTAACTGGGTTGTGATGAAACTTGTTCCGGCTCAGACCCGGGCAAGCCTCGTGCTCCATCGTCTCTTTCACGATGCGCGGAAATTGTCCGAAGAAAGGATCGCACGACATGCTGACTTTCTCGACGAGCCCGGGAGCTACAACTCCTTTGTCGAGTGCGCGAAGCAGGTTGTCCCGGCAAACCCGGACTCGATTTCTGCATTGATCAAGACGATCGAGGTGCCGACCCTCATTCTCTGGGGAGCAGACGATTCGGCCATCCCGGTCGAGCAGGGCCGCCGATTGTGGCGTGACATTCGTACATCAAGCCTGGTAATTATTCCCGACTGCGGACACATCCCGCACGAAGAAGCGCCCGAAGAGAGCCTGGAAGCCATCCTCAACTTCCTGGCGCGGTAATTGACATTCCCCCCTCATTTCGCTAGGTTCAAGTAGTCCTTACCGCACCCACCTCCATCTGAAGGTCGATGATCGCAAGAATCACCCACCGCATCGCAGGACGCACATGAAGAAGACCGGCAGCAAATCACCGCGCTCAGTAAAACGGGCTGTTCAGGAAGATGTCCGCACTGCGCTCACCCCTTCGGCTCTCAAGCGCGCAATCATGGACAACCTCTACCTGATCCAGGGCCGGGTACCGATGACTGCAACGCGAAATGACTGGTACATGGCTCTGGCGTACACGGTCCGTGACAGAATTCTGCACAGGTGGATGCAGACCATCGAGTCCTACATGGGCACCAAAGTCAAATCTGTCAGCTATCTCTCGGCGGAGTTCCTGATCGGTCCGCAGCTCGGGAGCCATCTGATCAGTCTTGGCATTTACGATGAGGTGAAGCAGGCGGTTTCCGAGCTGGGGCACGACCTGGATGATCTGCTTGAACAGGAAGAGGAGCCGGGGCTTGGGAACGGCGGGCTCGGTCGCCTTGCAGCATGTTTTCTTGACTCACTCGCGGCGCTCGAAATCCTGGGAGTCGGATACGGAATCCGGTATGAGTTCGGGATTTTCGATCAGGAAATACGTGACGGGTGGCAGGTCGAAGTTACCGACAAATGGCTTCGGTTCGGCCATCCCTGGGAAGTCCCCAGGCCCGAGATCACGTTCAACGTCAACTTCGGAGGGCACACGGAACACACTGCCGACGCAGAAGGGCGGCATAAGGTGCTCTGGGTTCCCGATCGCGCCGTCCGCGGCGTGGCGTGCGATATACCTGTCCCCGGGTACAAGGTGAATACGGTAAACCTCCTCCGGCTGTGGAAAGCTGAGGCAACAGAATCGTTCGACTTCCAGGCGTTTAACGTCGGCGATTACTACGGTGCGGTGGAAAGCAAGGTGTCGTCCGAAAATATCACGAAAGTCCTCTATCCGAACGACGAAGCCATCCGGGGAAAACTCCTTCGGCTCGAGCAGCAGTACTTCTTCGTCTCATGCTCATTGCAGGACTTGATCAGGGTCCATTTGCGCAGGGGCGATGATATGAAGGATTTTCACAAATCAAACGCGATTCAGCTCAATGATACCCATCCCTCGATTGCCGTTGCCGAGATGATGCGCCTTCTCGTCGACGAGCACAGGTTGGAATGGGACGTGGCCTGGCACATCACGCAAAACACGTTTGGTTACACAAACCACACCCTGCTTCCGGAGGCTTTGGAGAAATGGCCGCTGCCGCTGTTCGGCAGCCTCCTGCCCCGGCATCTCGAAATCATTTTCGAGATAAACAGACGCTTCCTTGAAGAAATTCGTGCGAAAGGGTGCAATGATGAGAGCCGGATTGCGCGCCTCTCCCTGATAGAGGAATCAGGCAGCAAGTTTGTCCGGATGGCCAATCTTGCGAGCGTCGGAAGCCATGCGATCAACGGCGTCGCGGCGCTGCACACGGAGTTGCTCAAGCGGGATGTGCTGTTCGACTTCCACGAGCTCTTTCCGGAGAAATTCCTCAACGTCACGAACGGCGTAACGCCCCGTCGCTGGGTTGTACTCGCGAATCCTCATCTGGCCCGGCTCATCACAAGCAAGATCGGCGATCGGTGGATACAGAACATGGAAAGCCATCTGCAGAAGCTTGAGAAGTATGCAGGCAACGGAGAATTCCAGAACGAGTGGCGTCAGATCAAGTACGAAAACAAGGCGAAGCTTGCCGCCGTGATCCGTGAGCGCACCGGGGTGGTCGTGGACCCGTCATCACTCTTCGATATCCAGGTCAAGCGGATACACGAGTACAAGCGCCAGCATTTGAACGTCCTTCATGTTTTGTCGCTCTATAACAGGATCAAGGTGGATCCAGGAATTGACTTTGTCCCCCGGACGGTGATTTTTGCCGGCAAGGCCGCCCCCGGCTACCGGATGGCGAAGCTGATCATCAAACTGATCAACAGCGTGGCGGAGGTTGTGAACAACGATCCCGATGTCGCAGGGAGGCTGAAAGTGGTTTTTCTGCCCGACTTCAACGTAAAGAATGCCCATGCTGTCTATCCTGCCGCCGATCTCTCGCAGCAAATTTCGACGGCGGGTAAAGAGGCTTCCGGGACCGGGAACATGAAATTCTCCATGAACGGAGCGCTCACCATCGGAACGCTGGATGGAGCGAACGTCGAGATTCGTGAGGCGGTGGGAGCGGAGAATTTCTTCCTCTTCGGGCTCGCGGCTGACGAGGTCAGCACTCTGAGGACCGAGGGATACGATCCGTTCCGTTGCATGGAGACAAACGGTGAACTGCGTGAGGTCATCAATCTGATCCTCAGCGGAGCCCTCTCGAGGGGAGATCCGGGTCTCTTTAAACCGCTTGTCGATTCCTTCCTCTACTTCGATCCGTACATGCTCATGGCTGACTATGCGCCGTACATCGAATGCCAGAACCGGGTCGATGTGGCTTATCGCGATCAGGCTCAGTGGACAAGAATGTCCATTCTCAATGTCGCGCGCGTAGGGAGGTTTTCATCAGACAGATCCATCCGCGAGTATGCCGCGAAGATCTGGAACGTAAAACCCGTCAAGATAAAGATAGGCTGATGAGAAGTTGCATTTCACACCCTCCGTACCTACCTTTTGACGCATAAAAGTGAAAATCCTGTTGGGTTAATTG
>DOWV01000300.1:0-2177 GCA_003519375.1 Bacteroidota bacterium | reverse complement strand
GGTTAATTGTGCGACGATCTTCTGACCAAATAACCGCTCAATCAATTGACCAGCCGTCTGCCGCGGCATTATTCCGTTGGGTCGCAAAGTCCTGCAGACTTTGATACAAGAGCCCATTTGAAAAAGGAGACTAAGATGCGAAAGCTCTTCTGGTTCTTCGTTGTTTGTCTGCCGTTTGTTGTCCAGCCACAATCGAAAGTCCTGACTGCCGACGACTATGCTCGTGCAGAGAAATTTCTGGCTCCCAATGTGATGCCGCTGGTTGTCGGTGGAACCGTCGCGGCCAAGTGGCTTGAAGGTGAACGGTTCTGGTATCGCAGACCGACTGAAACGGGAGTTGCATACTACGTCATCGATCCGGCAAAACGGACGCGTGTGCCATACAAGCCGGAAGCCAAGGACACAGCGGCGCAGGAAAGGCCGCGGGGCCGCAGGGGCTTCATGACCGCAGCCGTCGTTTCCCCGGATGGCAAGAAGGAAGCTTTCATCCGTGACTGGAACCTCTGGGTGCGTGAGGTGGCAACGAAGCAGGAGAGACAACTCACCACCGACGGCGTGAAGGACTTTGGCTACGCCACCGACAACGCCGGATGGTCCGGCAGCGACCGTGCCGTTCTCCTCTGGTCACCGGATTCGAAGAAAATAGCAACGCAACAGCAGGACGAACGAAGTGTCGGGGAGATGTATCTTGTGGAAACCAGGGTGGGACATCCGAAGCTTCGTGCATGGAAGTACCCGCTTCCCGGAGACAGCGTCGTCGCGATGATCCATCGCGTGGTTATCGAGCTCGAAGGCCCGCGCACCATCCGATTGCAGTTGCCTCCCGACTATCATCGTGCGACGTTGAGTGACGATATTTCCATGACCGACTACAAGTGGAGCCCGGACGGATCGCGCCTCGCCCTTGCGTCCACCTCGCGAGACCACAAGCAGACTGTGGTGCGTGTTGCCGAAGCCTCGACCGGTATCGTGCGCACGGTTTTTGAGGAGACGGTGCTGACACATTTCGAATCAACCTCCGGGTGGGAAGTGTTGTGGGGCTCCAATGAGGTGATCTGGTACTCGCAGCGGGACAATTGGGGACAGCTTTACCTTTATGATCTGACGACAGGGAAACTCAAGAGACAAATTACCGCCGGCCCGGGAATGGTCTCTCAAATCGTGAAAGTGGATGAGAAAACGCGGACGCTCTGGTTTGGCGCGTACGGGCGCGAGAAGGGCAGGGATCCGTATTTTCTGCACTTTTACCGTATCGGTCTGGACGGAAAGAACCTCGTGCTTCTCACGCCCGAAGACGCTCACCACAGCATTCAACTTTCGCCAACCGGCAGATATTTGATCGACGCATACTCGAGACCCGATGTCCCGCCTGTCGTGAATGTGCGCGATCGGGACGGCCAGCTTGTCATGCCGCTTGACAGAGCGGACATCTCAAGACTGATTGCCACGGGTTGGAAGCCGCCGATCCCGATCACGATGAAGGGGCGCGACGGCAAGACGGACATCTACGGCCTGATGTTCCGTCCGACGAACTTCGATTCGACAAAGAAGTACCCGATCATCAACAATGCCTATCCGGGTCCGCAGAGCGGCAGTGTGGGCAGCCGCTCGTTCTCGCCGGCGCGGGGTGACCGCCAGGCGCTGGCAGAACTGGGTTTCGTTGTTGTGTCGATCGATGGCATGGGGACTCCGGACCGGTCGAAATCATTCCATGACACGTACTATGGCGCGATGGGACGCGATAACACTCTCCCGGACCAGGTCGCAGGAATGAAGGAACTGGCTCAGAGATACTCCTGGATTGTTATTGACCGCGCCGGCATGTGGGGCCATTCCGGAGGCGGCTTCATTGCGGCTGATGCGATGTTCCGGTATCCCGATTTCTTCAAGGTCGGCATTTCCGAATCCGGCAACCACGATCAGCGCCTGTACGAGGATGACTGGGGTGAGCGCTACCAGGGTCTTCTTGTCCGCAATGCCGACGGTACAGACAATTACGACATTGAAGCGAATCAGAACTTTGCCAAGAATCTCAAGGGCCATCTCCTCCTCGCTCACGGTTTGCTCGTCAACAACGTTCCGCCGTACGACACCTTCGTCGTCGTGGAAGCGCTGATCAAAGCAAACAAGGACTTCGACCTGCTCGTGCTGCCCAGTCAGGCCCATGGCTATAGCAG
>DOWV01000228.1 GCA_003519375.1 Bacteroidota bacterium | reverse complement strand
TTGATAATTCCATCCTTTGCCTGTGAGCCGAGGTAATCGACAAACTTCTTCATGCTTTCGAAATTCGATTCGATGACGCTCTTGTCTCCGTACCACTCGTAAATATGCCACGGCACCAGGACGCCGGAGATGCCCCATTCCGGCGCCTCGTTCCAATATCCATGGGGAGGGATCCCGACAAGGTAGTTCGGACAATTGGTCGGTATGTGTCCGTCGGGAAGCTGCGTGTCGCGGAGATCCCCGGCAATCTTGGTGAACCAGCTCTGAACATCATAACCGTAACTCATGGCGCGGGCCATATGCCAGTTTTCTTCCTGCCAGCCGTTCTTTTCCCGGTGAGGACAGTCAGTAGCAACGTAGCTCATGTTCGATTTTATGGACCAATCGATCATCGCATGTGCCTTGTTCTGCAGGTCGCTTGAGCACTGGAATGTTCCGACGGGGGGATTCGCCGTGCGCACGTGCACGAGCTCGAGCTTCTCGATCACCGGAAGGTTGTAGGGATTCGGTGAACCCCGGGGTACAGCTCCTGCGACGCCGACGTACTGACATCCCACATAACAAAACAGCGTCTGATGGGACTCGGTTCTTGCTGATCCGATCGTGTAATCGTGCCAGATATCTTTCCCGGTTCCCCAGGTGTAGGTGAATTTCACATGTCCGGTTGAGTCCATGTATTCACATGGTCTGAACCGAATCCGCTGCCCGGGTGATCCAATCACGGTAAACCGGAGAAGGGCAGAGGAGTTTTGAGGGAATACGTAGGTATATTCGCCGGCTTTTGGAGACACAACTTTCTCCGGACGGAATACATCGAAGGCCTTCATCGGCGGGCCTGTATAGGGTTTGAGCATTGCGGCTGGAGGATCAACGGTCAACACGGGTTTCCACGCGCGGTCATCGAATCCGGCCGATTGCCATCCCGCCGGAGCACGACGCGCGTCGTAATCTTCGCCGGCATAGATATGAGAAAACGTGATCGGGCCGCTCGTCCATTTCCATGAACCGTCGCTCGCAATGACCTGTTCTCGGCCGTCATTCATTTTGATCCGGGCCTCAAGCCAGAGGAGATATGGATAGCCGCCGGAAAAATCGGGCATGGCATCTGTTTTCACGTACCGCGTGGAATCATTGGCGGGCCCGACTTGCCAGAACGAATTACCAAGCATGACACTCCAGGCATTCTCTCCTTCGTGTAACAGCGGCTTGATGTCGAATTCCTGCCAATAGATTGTCTTGTTGTACTGCGACCATGGCTGGTTTATGAGGGACGACCCGACGCGCTTTCCATTCAGACATAATTCGTAGTGGCCAAGGCCAATGATTCGCACGGAAGCAGATACGGGCAGGCCCTTTAACGGGAATGTCGAACGAAGGATGGGGCATGGCGTCTTTTCGTTCGTTGCTCGCGCAGCATAAGGCGAGATCCAGAGAGGAGCCGAATGGTTCGACGGCTGGCTCGAGGAGATCCCGGGAATTATGAAACAAGCGATCAGGCAGAGTGCGATGAAAGAGAGAGATTTCATTGGCGATCTCCGGTATATGGTATTCCAACAGCTCAATGTTTTGATCCCAATGTCATTGCGAGCCCCAACGCCATTTGTTGGGGCGAAGCAATCTCTCACTAAGCAACGTGTCGCTTCAACACACAAGGAATAGATTGCTTCGTCGCGGAGGAACGCTCCTCGCAATGACAAGGTGCCTTATATAATATCCAGCAACTCGGGCAGTGAATCGAGGACAAAATCTGGTTTAAGTTGACGGATCCGCTCACTTGAGAGTGACCCGTACGTCACGCCGCATGTTCTGACACCGGCGCGCTTGCCTGCTTCGATATCATTATCTGTATCACCCACCATAATCGTGTGAGCATACTCCCAGCCCTGGTCCAGAAGAATCTTTGTAATGATGAACGGATCCGGTTTGAAGGGCATGTCGTCGCTTCCCTGGATCTGGGAGAAATGTTCAGCGATACCGAAGTGCGTCAGAACACGGCGCGATCCGGCACTGAGCTTTGTCGATGCCGTAGCAAGGCGGATGCCTCTCGATCGCAGTTCTGCAACGGTCTCCCGGACGCCAGGGAAGAGAATCGTGGTATCGAGAGCACGCGGGGGGTAGTACTCCTTATAGAGTTCGGAGGCTTCCGCGATGCGATGGTGAAGCGATGGAGGGAGAAGTGTGGCAAAAGTCTCCCTGAGAGGTTTGCCGATGAGAGGATACAGATCTTCCGGCGTGTAGGAATGCACACCCAGCTGTGCCAGCACCCAATGCTGTGCGCCGGCAATGTCGCGTTTGGAATCTATTAAGGTGCCATCGACGTCGAAGATGATGTTGGTGATAGCATGTTGCATAGCAAACACAGGAAGCGAGGATAGCGATTAGCAATTAGCGGTTAGGTTTCAGCTTATACCTACAACGAGAACTCCCTTCGTTGGTCACAGTCGGCATCTGCCTACTGCCTACTGTCGACTCGACATCATCTTACTTTTTACCCGCCTGTTCTGGTATTGCCATGCCATCCTTCCTCGGATCAGAAGCTCCGAAATTCACTCCCGTCGTAAAATTCCGTAACACGGCCTGGCCGCCTCCCATCACAGGTGAAAAATCGCCCCGAACCTCGAGCTGGTGTCCCATTGCCTCAAGTTGTGCCCGGACCGATGCCGGCACTCGTCCCTCAATCTGAAGATCGCATCCCTCAAAGGTCGTCTTCCTGAATCGAGCGGCCTCGACGGCTGCCTGGATATTCATACCATAATCGACGACATTCGAGACAAACTGCGCGTGTGCCTGTGACTGATTCCACCCGCCCATGATTCCAAACGCGATTTTCACATCACCCTTTGTCATGAACGCCGGGATAATGGTGTGCAGTGGACGCTTGCGGCCGGCCAGTGCGTTCGCGTGTGTCGCGTCGAGCGAGAAGAGAGCTCCTCGGTTTTGCAGAGCAAAACCGGCTCCATCAGGCACCAGACCTGATCCGAAGTTCTCATAGTTGCTCTGAATGAGCGATACCATGTTTCCGTCTTCGTCAACGACTGACAAGTAGATGGTATCGTCACCGGGTGCGGGCGGCTTGCCCGCCGCAGGAGAACAGTTTGCCTTCGTGGTGTCGATGAGCTTCGCCCGAACAGTACCGTAACCTTTATCGAGCATTCCCGACACAGCGACTTTGGAAAACCGCTGGTCAGCCACATAGCGCAGCATGTCTCCATAGGCGAGCTTCTTTGCCTCGATCATCACATGGAGCGCCTCCGCGGAATTATGCCGGTAGCCGGGGATCGGGAAGTTCTCCATAATATTCAACATCATCAGCGCTGCTATTCCCTGGCCGTTTGGAGGAATCTCATACACCATCCAACCACGATACGTCGTCGATATCGGTTCAACCCATTCGCTAGAGAAATCGGCAAGGTCGGCTTTTGTCATTGTGCCGCCGAACTCCCTGCAGCATGCGAGGATACGCTCAGCAAGAGACCCTCGATAGAAAGCGTCGCGGCCATGTTCGGCGATTTCTTTCAGACTGGAGGCCAGGGCCGGATTTCGAAAAATGTCGCCAACCTTTGGCGGCCTGCCGTTGGGCAGAAATGTCCTCGCGGCCACAGCATTCCCATTCAGGACGTCGGCATTCGCAGACCAAAGGCCGGCCACGAGCTCGGTTACGGGAAAGCCCTCTTCCGCGTAGCGTATGGTCGGGGCAAGCAATTGTTGAAGCCGCTTCGTTCCGAATCGTTTGAGCAGTCTCGTCCAACCATCCACGGTGCCAGGAACGGTCACCGAGTGAATGCCCCGGTACGGCATCGACGAGATACCGTTCTTCTGCAAATAGTCAATGCTCAGACCTGAAGGCGCCCAGCCGCTCGCATTGAGGCCGTAGAGCTTGCCAGATTTTGCCTCGTAGACAATTGCAAACAGGTCGCCTCCGATACCGTTGCTCATCGGAGCCACAAGCCCCATCATCGCGTTCGTGGCGATCGCGGCGTCAACTGCATTACCGCCATCGGCAAGAATTGTTGCGCCGACTTGGGCCGCCAACGGGCTTTCGGCCGCGACGATGCCATACCTCGTGACAACCATGGACCTGGCTTGTGAACGATCCTGCGAGAAATCTTCGCTGGCAGTTGTGGTCATGAGCAGAATGAAGATAAGCAGGTTCTTTGTCATAGGGCAGGTATAGTGTTCTGGGAAAACACATTAAGGTGAACAGTAAACAGTTGACGGTTCGCTGTTTACAATTCACCATTCACTTTCTCGTATTTTCTCGGATCTCATCCTTATACACCTTTCCATCTTTCATTACGAATGCAACTTGTTCGAGGACGCCGATATTCTTGAGCGGATCTGCTTTCACCGCAACAAGGTCGGCAAATGCACCGGGAGAAATTTCTCCGATCTTTCCGTTCATGTCGAGCAGCTCGGCAGCCACCGTGGTGGCTGCTTTGATGGCCTGCATCGGTGTCATTCCCCATTTCACCATGTAGGAGAATTCCTTTGCCTGGTTTTCCGTCCAGTCAAA
>DOWV01000133.1:8144-8456 GCA_003519375.1 Bacteroidota bacterium | reverse complement strand
GTGCACGCAATCAGGATCACGCCTGACGCTTTTTCCGTTTTGAAGAATTCGAGGAAGAGCTTTGTCATGGAATGTTACGCCCCGTCGACTTGCTGTTGCACCGGGACCTCATGTTTTCCTGGTATAGTGAAGTTGTATCACGCCGGAAGGGAACGGCCGGCTCTCGACCAACTGAAGATCCCTCTGTTGCCGTCCGGATTTGAAGAGGGCGATTCCCCGGCCGACAAAGACCGGAACGATGGTCATGATGAAATCATCGATAAGATCGCGCTTCATGAGTTCGAAAACAATCTCTGCGCCGCCGTCGCAATA
>DOWV01000133.1:2882-7932 GCA_003519375.1 Bacteroidota bacterium | reverse complement strand
CACTTTCCGTTCGGCCATTCCGGTTCTCGTCTGTGATCAGTCTTGAGGCGTGGTTCCCTCGGTAGGATACCAGGGCTTCATACGCGGGATCCAGCGCGGCACATGCCTGCGATACTCCGCATATTCTTCCCCGAACCGTTGCAGGAGACCGGGCTCCTCGGAAAACGAAAAATAGAGATTGTTGATCACAAAGAACAAGGCAAACCAAAGAAATATTGGAATTGAAGCGAAGAGAATCGATTCTCCGAGCAGTGTGGCGAGAACACCGCTGATCATGGGGTTCCGTGCATGCGCGTAAGGTCCCTGGACCACGAGCTTCTGTGTAGGACTCCAGGGAGCGAGTGTTCCTTTCCCGATACTGGAGACCATCGACGCTGTCGCGAAGAGGAGTGTAAGTCCGGCAATGATGATCGGTATACCAAGAAGGGAAACTGTGTTCGGGGCGATGTGCCATTCCCTTTCAATCGAGAACGGAATGATGATCAGAACAATGATGGGGAGGAGGGCGGCGAGAAGTTGTTTGGGTGGTGAAGTCATTGTTTCGTTTCGGGCAGAAATCTCGGTTGAATATGAGTAATGGGCTTCGGTCTGCCCGTGTGTTGCAAAGATCTTGTGCTATCCCGGCGACCCGAAAATCAGGAATACGATCAGCAAATAAAAAAGGAATGCGATCAAGGAGGTTGCTGCTGCGGCTAGGTACTTCATGACTTCGGGGAGCGGCTCGTGGAAGATCCTCACGTTGATGGCGAGGGCAAGCCCGCCAAGCATCCCACCGATGGCCCCGCCGGTGAACACGAGAAACACGGCGAGCCCGCTCCATACCCACTGGTACCAGGCAAGCGGTTTGACCGCCGCGATGAGCTGGCTCCCGACCTGAAGTTGCGGCACGTCCAGCCCTAATCCCACTTTCTTCCATGTGGCGATCATATCCGTCCCGTCGTTGCGGCGCAGGATCATTTGACCGCGACCGGGACCTCTGGCTGCCGGCTCGCCGTCGATAAGGAGCGCGTAGTCGGAGAAGAAGCCGGCGCTTCGGATCTCGATCTTGCGGCCTTCGAATCCTTGTACCTGGATCAAATGGTTCATGCAAGTCCCCCTCTGCTCATCCGCCGCCCGCGATTCCGGGAGTGCAAAAATGTGAATTGGATGACGTCCGGCGTGGCCGGAGTACTGATGGTACTGTTCGTCTGGAGTTCCCGGTCCGAACGTGAACCCGCGCGTGAAGCTCCGCCGCTCGAAAACCGCGGACGCACCAACCCTGTCTTCGATGAGTTCTCCGTCGGCGGGGGCGAACCTGCGTCTGCGCATCGATCGGATAAGCTTACGAACTCTCAACCGATTCCTCCGTCTCGGGCACAACGATCAACCGGCCGAACTTTGTCATTGAGATATAAGTGGCCAATATTCCGATGATGATCAGATATGGAAAGAACAGAATCGCCGCGTTCGTAAAGCCGATCCACTGCCCAAGCGATCGGAAGAAGAGTGCGTACAAGCCGACGGAAACGATTCCGGCGATCGTCTGCGCGATGACGGGAAGATGAAGGTTGCTTATACGAAGGAGCCTTCCGCACTGTTCGCAGCGGGAAAATCCCTGTATCGATTTCGAAAACGACACCCCTTGCAATGTGAATGAGACCCGGGTGAAGGACGGTTCCTTGTTGCACACTGGACAGTTCATGTGAAGTCCGGTCGGTTGGTGTTTGCAGTTGAGTGACTGGAAGTCAACTCAAAAATACCTTTCACGCCTCTTGCGGACTTGGCGGTTAGAATCTAACCGCCCCCGAAAGGGAACTTTATCGCAAGAACAATAGCGAAGAATCGCAAGGTGAAGATGTCGTAGAACCATACGAATCCGTTTCTGAGAAAAGTTCTAGCAACGCGATTATTCCCTCAGAAAATACAACGCCCGGGCTTCCATTTGTGAAAGCGGCCGGTTGTAGATGCGGACATCGTCGATGTACCCGTTATAGAGATTGTGCGGTGTCTCAGGTGCATTAGCGTGGTGGCCCGCACCAACGGTCACCTCCTGCGCGCTGTGTTTCGTCGTGCGCCCGATTGTTCCCACGACGCTCAATGGAGTTACTTTGACGCGGAATCAGCTCCTATGACCATGCCGGAGTGGCCGTGACCGCTCAAATCGGTCGCGTCTCCGTTGAATTGGTAGTACGCCTCCAGGCCATCTCCCAGGTTCGCGTTGGGCGTATCATCGTACATGTCGCATGATGGAATGGTGAGCGCCACGGACGCGACAATGAGCCGGACTTTTGTGTTCATACCGGACTTCCCCCTGTTGTGCATTGCATCGGTGCGGCAGGTGCAAACTCACAACAGAAGAATATGGCAAAAGTCCATGATTGAGTAAAGAGCGGCGCTCATACCTGAAAGATTGCGCCATGTTTCGCCGCAGAATTCCCGAATCCGATTATTCGGGATAAGATGGGACTTACTCGTGCTCGGCGGGCGATCGACGAATAAATCCCGGTGATCCATGATTGGAAGGGGGTTCATTGGTTCGTTGATCGTTCGTAGGGTCATCCTCCTGAATCAGGTACAGACGATTATCTTCCACCAGATACATAAGGGGCGCGATGAGAATTTTCGGGTATCGGAGGCGGAGTCTCTTGACTTCGCCCAGGATGAAGTCGATTTCATTCCCTATTTCAAACATCGGGGCAAAATGATGAAAATGATTCTCTGCGTCCTCCCGCTGCCATCCTGCACTTTCCACGAGGCCGCGAACGAACAGATCCTTGCGGCTGATGAGGTTGACCATGCCGCACTGGTTGTGACCCACAAGAGCGATGGAGGTTACATTACCGACGGCGATAGCATATGAAACTTTGAACTCACTGTATCGCAGATTCGCCCCGCCCGCCCGAATGATATACGCAAAGTTGTCCGGGATGCGGAGATGCTTTCTGTTGTCCATGCACATGCCGACGAGGAGCCGGGCGTTTGAATACGCTTCGTACGGTCGGCCGAGATTATGGTATTCGAGGAGGAGTCCGATGGGGGTCTCGCGATACCGGATCGGTACGTCTTCCTCTTTATCTATGGAGAGCAATCTCTTCATGGAGAAATAGTCCTCGTGTGCCGGGAGCGGCAGTCAGTTTCATGAAATTGACGAGTATCCGGTGAGCAGAATTCAGGTTTTCAAACTCCAAGAATACTTTCAGAATATCGAACCTGGACGCCATCCGGTTTGATTATTGATCAAAGATCACCGCTGCCCCACCTCGACGGTCAACTCTCCGATTTCGATTCGACCCAGAAAAATCCCTATCGGAATGGATGGCCTGGAAGGCTCCTGTGCCGGGATAGGAGTCAGGGCGAGACAGAGTAGGAGGGAGGGAAAAGCCAGTCGACCCATGGTTTTCATCGATCACGTCGTGCAGCTTATTCCAGGGAGTAAGAGGCGCAACGAGACCACCTGTTAGCCGATCTCTTCGGGCGGCCTTAAGAACGGTCCGAATCAATCGTTGGTGCTCAGGCTCGAACTTTCCGATGAAGCCTTTGAGCTGCTGTTCAGCGCCGGGAGTACTGCGGATGGGGGCGGTCGCAGCTTTCATGACACTCTTCCTCCTCGTTCATCGCCATGTGTCTCGGGTTGTGGATTGTCAATGCGAAACAGATCACCGGCCAGGTATTTCAATCCACTGTCGACGGCGACTGTTGCGACCGTATGACCCGATCCCAATTCTCGCGCCAGAAGACATGCCCCGAGGACATTCATGCCGGTCGATGTGCCCGCGAAGATACCTTCTTCCCGAGCGAGGCGCCGGGCCATCTGTCGTGCTTCGGTTTCATCGATGTCACGTGCTTCATCATAAAGCGTTTTCTCCAACAGAGGGGGGACGAAACCTATGCCTATTCCCTCGACGTGATGTGTTCCACTAATACCCTTGGAAATAACCGGCGTGGATGCTGGTTCGAGCGCTATGATACGCGGGGATGGATTGAAACGACGCAAGACTTGAGCGACTCCCATCAGCATGTGGGCAGTACCGACCGCCGCGCAAAAGGCATGGATGGGTCCACCTAACTGTTCTATCAGCTCCAGACCAATCTGTTCGTATCCTCTCATCGCATCGGTATTATGAAGTTGATTGGTGAAGTAGCTGGGTTCCGAATCCGCAATTTCCTGAGCACGTTGCATCATCCGGGGGACGAGATCCGGGGTGACGTTGCCCCCTTTGCTGGGGACAATCGTCAACTGGGCTCCAAAGGCCTTCATCGTCTGGAGTTTCTCTTTCGCAAATGCATCGGACGAGACAACATGAAAACGATATCCTTTGACTGCACAGACAAATGCGAGCGACGAGCCGGTACTGCCGCCTGTATATTCCACTACGGTCATTCCTGAGCGAAGCCCACCGCGTTTCTCAGCCTCCTCGATCATCGACAATGCCATGCGATCTTTGTAGGATCCCGTCGGATTGTAGTATTCAAGCTTTACGAATACATCTGCAGAATTCGGCGGTACAACTTTATTCAGGTGAACCAAAGGAGTATTGCCAATCGCCTGCAAAACAGAGGGAACTGCCTTCGTGACCATCGTAATCTCCTTCAGATCCTACGCAAAGGATTTTGTTTGGGGCCGTTTATCAGGCGCCGGGCAGCCGTGTGTGCTGATGACCTTTGGCGCGATTTTGTCAGTGATGTTGGTCAAGAGTGTCTTTTCCTGTCTCCTGCTTCCGAAATATGAACTCGTCAGGGAAGGGGGTTGACAACACCAGACGAAGATGCAGCACGTCAACGACATAATGAACACCATGATGTGGTTGAGACCACCTGTCAAATGTCAAAAGATGATTATCCAACCACACGAGGTTTGATATCGGCCGATAAGGTAACGGAATGCCGCGCAACTCATACTGTCTTCCCGATTGCACCGCTTGAAGGCATATCCGACCGCCTTGCTCGTTTTGTGTATAGCGAATGTACGCGCGCCAACGGCGATTCGGCGACAAAACCGTGTCGTGACCGGCGACGGAACCTTCAAGCCTGATGAATCGTGCGTCTGGCGCGAGGTCATTGTGCCAAGGCC
>DOWV01000133.1:0-2748 GCA_003519375.1 Bacteroidota bacterium | reverse complement strand
CGCTGCGACCGAGCGGTTGAAACCACAACCGAGAGCAGCACGAGTTCGTAGAAGAATATTTTCATTTCAGGTACAATACTCAAGTTCCGGATCGGCTGCGTGGCTCCCGCCGTTCAGACAATTCAGTTTAACCAGACTTGCTGACCCCGAAGTCTTTTTTCGGGATGTTCTCCGCCGGGATGTCACTTATAGGAAAGATTCTGTTCGGGTCATTTGTCGTGCGCGGCAAAGTCCTATATCGCGAGGCGTTTTGCGGCACAAAATCAAAGAGAGAATGATCTAGGTTCCGGTGCCATGATCGAAAGTTATTACTACTTTTCCTCGAGCATGTCCTTCTTCAAGATAGCGGACAGCTTCAGCCACCTCGCTGAACGGGTAACGTCTATCTATGACGGACACAATGGTTCCGGCTTCGAGGAGATCTTTCAGAAGAACCAAGTCCTTCTGGATTATACTCGCGGCACCGAAACAGCTCTTCCTGCTCCCGATCCGTGAAAGTAATGGTCCAAGTAACATCGTTTGGATCATTTGAGCCCAACCGCCTCCCACCATGACGTAAATTCCGTCCTGACTCAGTGCACGCCTGTAATCAAAAACCGAATGATATCCGTTGGCCGCAAAAATCACGTCGTAGCGCTGCCCGCTTTTTGTGAAATCTTCCCGCGTGTAATCAATCGCATGGTCCGCGCCGATTGATCGCGCCTGCTCCAGATTCCTCGTGCTGCACACTGCCGTGACCTCTGCCCCGAACGATTTGGCAATCTGGACCGCAAATGTACCCACACCACCGGATGCGCCATCAATCAGAACCTTCTGGCTTCGCCGGATGCGTCCCTGATCACGAAGCCCTTGAAGGGCGGTGAGTGCGGCTATTGGCACGGCTGCTGCGTCCTCAAACGATACGTTAGCCGGCTTCAGCGCCAATCTTTCTTCAACAGTACACACATACTCTGCAAAAGCCCCAGGGCACGCGCCAAACACCTCGTCCCCTGGTTTGAACCGGGTTACGTTCCTGCCAACCGCTTCAACCTGACCGGCCGCATCCCGGCCGAGCCGCGTCTCTTTTGGTTTGCGCAGTCCCCCCATCATCAGGCGAATAAAGAACGGTCTGCCTCTCATCACGCGCCAGTCATACGGATTTACAGATGCCGCGCGGACTTTTATCAAAACCTCATCGTCCCCTGGAGTCGGCTTTTCAAGTTCTTCACACCTGAGAACATCGGGTGAACCATAATCGTGGTAAACAATGGCTTTCATCAGTTTTGTCCCAGAGTTTGCAAGACCCAACTATAGTTTATGTGGCTTCCAGAAAACGTCCCGCCGCAGCACTTAACGGTCTCTTGTGACCTGAGATTTGATATTGTTCGACTGACGCCCATCAATTTACACCAAAAACCGTTGAGCGGGCACTTTTTTTTACCTCGGCATCCTGAGCGAATCCCGCGAATCGGGATGAGTTGAATGCCCGCCCCGAGCGATCCCGTCGATCACACAGGATTGACGGGAGAGTCGAAGGGGTCGGGGCCGATTGTTAGGCGCATGCAAAGTTCTATTGAATGATCGCATGGTGTTCCGGAGAGAGAACGTGGCTTGGATACCCAGTGACGGCTCGCCGGTCGATCAGAACCCTTCATGACCCAGGACCTTGGCGATCGCGGTGATGGTATTCCAGTTGCGCGTGGTGATCGTTACCCCGAAAAGGCGGTCGACTGTGCCGAGATAGCGGATGACCTTCATGTGGCGCCGATACAGGCCAAAGACGAATCGGTCCTTTCTCCCGAGGATTCTCAGCAGCCACCTGCCGCTGGAAGGAAAGCTCAAAGGCATCGAGGGCTCCGAGCGGGGGCGTTGGGCCAGAACGCTCACGAAGCGGACGATGTCGGGTCGCACGGGCTGGTCCGCAAAATGATTCTGAGACATCAGCCTGACAATCTCGCGGCCCTGGCAGATCATGATCTCAGTATCAAACGGAAGCCTGCGCGCCAATTCCGCACGGAGTTGCGCCCGGGTGACTGGTTGCCGAATCACGAAGGTGCCCGCTGCGCCTATGTTCACGGCATCGAAGTGCCTCAGTTGTTCGGCGAGTATCGTAGGTCGGAAGGTCCTGTGACCGCCGACGTTGACCCCTCTCAGAAAGACCACAAGTGCCACGCGTTTCCTCCTGTTGGCGTCGCTCTCAAACTGATGCACTCGGCCGGCCGAAATCTGATCCACCGGCTCTCTTGTCTGACTAACTATTGTTTATATGGTTCCCGGATAAGACCGTACTCTGCGTTGAACAGATGTGCCCGATAGCGCTCTATGAGAGTGAAACTTCGCTGCGCAAAACGTTCAGCCAAGCCGCGGTACCGTTGTCCCGATGCGATCATAATCGCATCGGGATGCCCAATCGCATTGAGTGAGATCGCTTCATCAAGCTATAATACGAACTTCCTCAGAAATATACAGAGAGCGAGCGGCCCGCGAAGCGGACCCCCGATAAAGATCACCCCGACAGAAGCCGTCGGGACAAGTCGGAGTAAACAAGCCGGCTTGTTTACTCCGACGTTTTCTGTCGAGCCCTCGACGTTTTGTGTTGGGGTTTGATGACCCCGACTTGTCCCGATTTTTCTCATCGCGGCATCCTGAGCGAGTCCTGTGTTTTCCAGCAGGACGAGTCGAATCCTTCCGCAGTGCTCAGGGTTCGACCCTGAGTGTACCGAAGGGTCGATGGACTCGGGGCCGTTTGATATTTCTAAAAGGTCTCCC
>DOWV01000343.1:13358-18831 GCA_003519375.1 Bacteroidota bacterium | reverse complement strand
CGTCTGCTCAACCAAAGTTATCGCGCAGAGTTCGAATCGATGCCATGGAAACTCGATGAGCGGATGTTCGACGCGTGGTGCCGCGGAGTAACCGGTTTCCCCTTGGTGGACGCAGGGATGCGGCAACTCAATCGGACGGGCTGGATGCATAACAGGGTGAGAATGGTCGCCGCGTCGTTTCTCACGAAGGATCTTCGACACGACTGGCGTCTGGGGGCTTCTTACTTTGAAAAGAAACTCCTGGATATCGAAACGGCGTCGAACAACGGCGGATGGCAATGGGCGGCCTCGACCGGAGTCGATCCCAAGCCGTTGAGGATTTTCAATCCCCGCTTGCAGGCCGAGAGGTTTGATCCAGAGGGACTCTACATTAAGAAGCATGTGCCGGAGCTAAAAGCGGTTCCGGTGAAATTCATCCATGCACCGCATACCATGCCGCTGGAGCTTCAGAGAGAGTCAGGGTGCATGATCGGAAAGGACTATCCGGCTCCCCTGGTCGACCACTCCAATGCGTCGAATGAATACAAGCGGCTTGTTGCATCGCTCAAATCGTCTTTCCGAGGATCATGAGCTCGTCCAGGGATGCTGGGGAAAGGAAACTCCGAAACGTCAACTACGCCTGAGTCTCCGCAGTTGGTTTCCCTTTCAAGAAGGCAGCAGCGATGAGAGACACGATCACACCCGTCACCAAGGTGCCGATGAACCCGAAGAGCGCCTGCCAGAATGAGGTCTGCATCGGCGCTTGCGCGTCGAGGAGGGCCTTCACCTCTGATTCTGTCTTTCCCTGAGATTTCAGAAGCTCCTCACCGACCGACCGGAGTTCCTCGAAATAATGGGGGAATGCGATGGATGTGAACAGGAGCGAGCCGCAGAAAATGATAACACCTCCGATAACCGACATCATCGTCCCGGATTTCACTTGAGAGCCGTAGGTTGCACCCACTGAAGTGCCTTTCAATCCCCAGATCATAACGGCAATCTGTATAAGAATGACGAGCCAGAAGAGGTTCAAGAGGGCTGGGTCTTTGTACCAGCCTGTGACTCCCATGATGAAGGTCCAGGCCACAACAAGAAGACCGAGAATAACACCGGTTTTGACAGTGCGGTTCATGAGCATTTCCTTTCTGATGGTGGGGGCGGGGTTTTTGTTATCGGAACTAAACAGCGAGGTACGGTTGTAGGTTCCCTGCGCCTGTCTAGACAACAGGCGTAGGAGGTCATTCGTCAGATTGGCTGTCCGGGCGCAGGGGGAACTATGGGATTGAAAAGAAGGACAGTCTCCTTTTGAACCAAGACCCAGATGGAATAGATGCCAATGCCTGTGCCGATTGGAATATTGACGAGGTGCAGCACTGAAAGCACGAGAACCAGGATCCTGGCCCACTCCTTCCGCTTGAACAGCCCGATTCCCCCGATGATGCCTGGAACGGAGAGAATGAGCAGAAAGATTGCCAGGAATGAGCCGACGGCGACGAGGACGACTGAGGCCTCTTCATCTTCGGCGAGGAAACCAATCCCGGCAAGAAGCGTAAAAAGAAACAGGCCGATGAGTATGCCAAAAACACCCAGCCCGATGGTAAGCGCTCCGACCACTGTGACGTGTTGTTCCATAGTGACTCCCTGTTGTTAGATCAAAAGCTTTTTCGCTCTCACTCTTCAGCAGAGAGCAACGAACTCCCCGGCGCCTGATCTCTTTTGCATACGGCTCATCCGCTCACGGGTTTCAGCGAAAGCGTCTGAAGGCGCATCGATGATGCGTGTGGTGAAGTTCATTTTGGCGGGCGGGCAAAGCGCATCGTCGTAACCGGATGGATCTCCCACGGTGTGTAGGATTTCATACCCCGTTTTCCACGCGGGAGGCCCTTGACGTGAGGGAGATCGAAGAACAATTGTCCGGTGAGACGGACGTAGACCGGGTGTTCAAGCTTGTTCCCGTGTGTTCCGGGCTCCCGGCCGCGGAGGAGTCTCTCACGAACGAATTTGCGTACCTCCCCGCATTTCACGGCAAGATCCGGCTCGGACACGAATTCAGGTAGGGGTACTTCGATGATCAAACAACGTCAGGAAAGCAACACAACTCCATCGTGGATCCGGGTGCGTTCGTGCCAGAGACATTGTGAGATGCCCGTTGTTGTTGAATGAGTTTGTGCGCCGATAGACGAAAGCTATCGAGTGCTTTCGCGAATAGGAAGAGAGGCAGAAGATTGTTCAGGAACTAATCAAGATTGACCGTCTGTTCTATCCTGAGAGCGTCCCGCCTTTGAAATCCGGCTTGCAGTCCTTGGTCAGAAGGGGAACAGGTGTATGGTCACCTATCGTGTAAGAGCAAGTGGTACCGTGGAGGCAGAACCCGGACTCGTCCATCGCATCATTGCGAATTACAAAGAAGGCCATCCGAACATTCTGTCCAAGAAGTACTTTTCTCCGCTGACGATAGAAGAGGGCGGATTTGGAGCCGGGACAACGCTTCGGTTTTCGATGAAGGCTTTGGGACGAGCGCAATCATTCCATCTCACATAGCGCGAATGCTGCGCAACGATCGACGAAGGAGGACAGGATATCATGAGGGGCGCACTCTACGATTTCTTTGAGCGGGACCACAGGCGGTTGGAGATGTTGCTCGATAAAGCGATTGCCCCGGAAGATGGATTTGACATGGAGGCTTACACCGCGTTTCGACAGGGCCTCCTGAAGCATATCCGGATGGAGGAGACGGTTCTCCTTCCCGCCGCCCTGAAACTTCGCGGCGGGGACCCGCTTCCGATCGCAGCAAAGATCCGGCTCGATCACGGTGCTCTCACAGCGCTGATGGTTCCTCCTCCGTCGAAGACCATTATCCGCGCTGTGAAAGGTATCCTCGCAGATCACGATCTGCTTGAGGAGAGGCCAGGCGGCATGTACGAATCGATAGAAAACCTGAGCGGAGCCCACGCAGAGGAGCTTCTCGCGAAGGCAAGAATCACTCCTGAGGTCAGGTTACAGCCGAATCAAACGGGCGATCATATTCTCGAGGCCACGAAACGAGCCGTTGCCCGTGCCGGGTACAACCTCGACGATTTTTCCTGAGTCGAACACGACACTCAGCTCTTCCTTACAGCGTCTAGGACGGTTCTGTGCCGATCGACCCAATAGGCCCAGAGCACAAGCAGCCACATCGAATTACCAACGACCGCGATCGAAGGCACATCCGGCGGCGGCGGTCCTGCAAGATTCCCCAGATAGATCAATCCCAGAAATCCCACCAGAGTCCAGAACCCAATCGAACCGATCTTGTCCTTCGCCGTTGTCGTCCTCAGATAAAGAAACAAACCCAGGAGAAAAAGGCCAACCTCGACGACGACCGTGCCAACCATCGAGTTCCAGAGACCCAGACCAAAATGCGGTCCGCCGCTGAACCAGAGCGGCAGGTCGGGCCGATGCGTAAGAAAGTCGAGAACCCAGTGGCTTGCAACAGCTGCGCCGATGATGAGGGCATTGCGGACGTTATGCTTGAGGGCATAGTAGAGGAGCGCCAGAACGCATGACCAGAGGATGGCACCTGCGAGACTGTGTGTGAATGGGTAATCGTAGAAATCGAGCGGCGTCACCGCCGTATTGCCGACATCGATCCTGGCGTGTTCGATACCGAGGAGGAGGAAGAGCGGCCAGAGGAGATCGACGAACTGCGCTGCGAGAAACAATGTACCGAGCGAGAGAGACGGAGCAGGTTTCTTCGCTCCAAGCGACACCGCGAAATGGCCGAGGAACATAGGTCACCTTGTCGAATGGTATGACGGGGGTTTCTAAATTGCCGGATGGGCTCTCCTGTTCCAACACGCAGAGTGGAGCAGCCTGTATCCAACACGACTTTTACCCGGTTCATTCTTCGGAACAGTCATTTCCGAAATTCGATGAGCTCAATCGGCGCTCCGTTGTGGATGATCATTGCCACGCGTACTCCATCGGAGGGGGAGTTCGGCCAGGTAAGAACTTCTTTACCGGCGAGTGCCTCTTCGATACTCTCTACCTCGAACGCGATGTGCGGGACGGTCCGAACGAGTTCTGAGATCGGGCTGTCGGGCTCAAACCGCATCCACTCGATCCCATAGGGACTCGACCCAAATCCTGAAACGTGCAGCCCGAGTTCTTCCAGATATGTTTCATCTTCCCTTGGAACTGTGGTCGGAATTCCGATGTGATGGTAGCGCCAACCGCGCTCGACAATTGCTGACGGAGATTCGTGATCCTGTCGCTGCGACGTGAGACCGTCATGAGAGGGCGGTCCGCCGTCCGCCCGACTGACTTCTCCGGATTCTTCGGTCATGATCCTCGCTCAATGCTCCTTTCGTTAAGACGATTCTTCGGAGGGACGCTGTTTCCCGAGGATCCCGCGGACCTCCGGAAGGTTGGTCTTGTTGACGAGCACGAGGACGGTATCGCCTTCCTGAAGTATCGTGCCGCCGCTCGGAACGAGAAAGGACTCATTGCGGCTTATCAAAACGATCAGGCTATCCGGAGGCATCCCAAGTTCAACGATCGATTTCCCGGCGGCAGCCGACGTGTACGGGACAATCAGATCTACCAGTTCGGTGTCGACTCCTGCGACGGGGGAGAACTCCAGCGGAAATCGCCGTTTCAATTCGGGTGGAGCGTCAACTTTGAAGAGCCGGGCGACCGCGGGAATAGACCAGCCTTGCAGCAGGGCGGATGTCAGTACGATGAAGAACACAAGGTTGAATATCAACCGGGCATCGGGAATCCCGGCCAGGAGCGGAAAAGTCGCCAGTACGATTGGGACGGCACCACGCAGGCCCACCCACGAAACGAAAGCCTTCTCTCTCCATTGGAACTTGGAAAGTGAAAGGGAAATGAAGACACTGACGGGACGTGCGACAAACATGAGAAATCCGGACACGAGCAGACCCAATCCCAGTATGGAGAGAATTTGTGATGGGAACACGAGCAGTCCAAGTGTCAAAAACATCGCGATTTGGCTCAACCAAGCGAGACCATCAAAGAAGCGCAAGAGACTCTTCTTGTACACAAATTCCGAGTTGCTGGCGACGAGTCCTGCAATATACACAGCGAGAAAGCCGCTTCCTCCGACGCTCGCAGTCGCGCCGTAGACAAGAGCTGCGAATGCCAGCGCCAAGACCGGATAAATACCTTCGTACGCGAGCTTTAACCGGTTCAGGGAAAACACCATTGCTTTCCCGAGACTGTATCCGAAGACGGCTCCGATTCCCATCTGAACAACGAAGAGAAGTACGAGAGATCCAACGGATGACTGCGCGTCGGAGATGAGTTGGATAGCCCCAATGGTGAGGAAGATCGCCATCGGGTCGTTGCTGCCTGATTCGAGTTCAAGCAAGGGTTTGAAAGGCGCGCGCAGACTGATGTTCTTCGAACGCAGGACGGAGAATACGGCCGCCGCATCCGTCGATGAAACGATAGCCCCCAGAAGAAGCCCGTTCAGGAGAGAGAAGCCGAGGAG
>DOWV01000343.1:10450-13252 GCA_003519375.1 Bacteroidota bacterium | reverse complement strand
TCGCCTACCGCCAGCGCAGTAATGAGAACGCCAAGCGTCGCCAGGCTGAGTGCGTGTCGAAGGGTCGGGCGAACTCCCGGCCAGTTCGTGTCGATGCCGCCTGCGAACAGAATGAACACAAGCGCGATACTTCCAATCGATTGTGCGAGAGCAGAATCATCGAAATAGATCCCGCCCGGACCTTCCGATCCGGCGAGCATTCCGATGCCGAGGAAGAGCACCATCGCCGGGACGCCGAGGTTATCGGAAAGCTTCGCCAGCATGATGCTGATCAGAATCAGGACAGAGCCGACGAGAAGAAGGTATTCAATTGCCATCGTTGGTTCACGCTCAGGTTTTTGCACGCATCACGACCAACCGCACGGGAGACAAGAAGCTTTATTTTTTCTGAGTCAACTCCAGATAGATCACTTCCACGAGGCTTGGCCAGCGGGAGCTCCCCGGCCGTGCCGGTTGAGTGTCGATACTGAACGCCGCCCTGACGTCATCGAGCGATTTCCCCGACTTGACCATTGCGGTAATCTTCGCCTGCTTTTCCTCGACGCCTGCGACGAACTTCTGTATGTCCTCCTTTGTTGCCTTCTCGTTATGACCGCTGAGGATCATCTCGACATCGAGATCGAGAATCGCCTTCAGCACTTTTACAAGGCCAAAGGAAGTGCCGTTCTTCGCCCGGTGAATCAACGGATCGCGGCTGAGGAATATGAGATCGCCGGCGAATGCGATCTTCTCGTCGGGAAAATAGACTACGACATCACCGTCGGTGTGTGCTGGTCCAAAATAGAGAAGCTGAACGCGTCCCATTGTCGAATCGCTTCCCCGGGAAATGTACAGCCTGTCGGTAAAAGTGACGTTCGGAAGAAACTTCCGCTGGGTCTCGGTCCGAAAGGCGGCCGAGACGTGCACACGTGTATTCTCATGAGAGATGATATCCGCACCGGCTGGAAAGCCGGTAAGACCGTTGACATGATCGCCGTCGCTGTGGGTCAGGACGACTTTGCGAACAGGGAGGGGACTCACTTTTGCGATTTCCTTCAACATCTGGCCGGCCGACTCGTCCGACATCTTTGCGTCGATAACGATAATTTCCTTTTCACCAACGAAGAAACCCGTGTTGGCACCCGACCCGCCCTTGACCTGGTAGATATTCCCTTTGACCTGTTCGACAGTAATCGGAGCGGGGGGCGGCCGCGTCGCCGGAGTCTGTTGAGCAATGGCCTGCTTCCCGGGGTGAGGAACGCAAACGGTGAGCAAAAACGCCGCAGAGAGAATTGGTCTGACGAAGGGGAGGATCTTCATGTCCGTTTCCTTTCCAGCTTGTTCACAGGGGGATTGGCAGCGATCACGACCGGTGTCTGAACCAGACGCCGGATGTCATGCCCTCAGCGAGGTGCGTTCTTGAGAGTCTTGTCGAGAAACGCCGCAGTATAGATGCATGTCGAATCAAACCACGGTTCAAAGAACCAGAACGGGTGAGGTGTATCGGGAATCATGTGCACTTCGCTGTAGATCCCAAAAGCGTTCAGTTTCCGGATCATCGTGTCTCTTCCGAAGTGAAACCGATCGAGTGAGCTGTTGATGAACGCGATCGGAGCAGTCTTTGGTCCTACGTGTGTCGTGGGAGATGCTTCCACCCAGAGGTGCGGCTTTTCGTAGATCGATCCGCCGAACCAAAGCGAAGCCGCTTTGGTTCTGGCTGCAACTGAATCTGCGCCGATTTCGTCCGGAGTGTTGAAATCGAGCACACCGTCAATATCCACCACCGCCTGCACGGCACTTGAGTGCCCGGGGGATCCGGTTTCGCCCTCGAAAGAACGATTCTCGTTCGTAGTCCCAAGCAGCGCTGCGAGCTGCCCGCCGGCAGAGCAGCCGAGGGCTGCGATCCTCGTTGTGTCGATCTGAAACCGCGCAGCATTCGCGCGGAGCCATCGGATCGCCGCCTTCAAGTCATGAATGGCTGCCGGATAGAGGGCTTCCGGCGATAGCCGGTATTCGACCGGAACGGCAACATAGCCGCTGCCGGTTAATCGTCTCGCCATGGGCATTGTCTGTGAGCGATCTCCCGATCGCCACCCGCCGCCATGAATGAGTATCACTGCGGGGTATGATTCGTGCTCACCGGGTGCCGGGACTATGACGTCGAGCCGCAATTCCCGCCTTCCAACGGCTGAGTAGACGAGATTCTCGTAGACGCTCGCGCCTTTGGGAAGTGATGGTTCCGCAATCCGCGCGAAGGGAAATTGTTTCTGAATTTTTGCGGCGGTGCTCTGAACAGTGAAGGACGTATCCCGCGCGCTGACCGCTGGAGACTTTTCCTGCTGGCAGGCGAGCAGCGGTGGCAAGATGAGTATGATCGATGGCCAGAGTCTCATGTTACGGACGGGAATATTGCTATTCAGGGTCAGTTGATTTGGGTACCCATTTCTTCTGCCATGTTGAATACTCTTGCAGGACCTTTGCCGGATCGGAGGTGTACCAACCGTATCCGGTTCTTCGTTCGCGATCGACCTCAGCGAGAGAGTAAACCGCTTTGCCGTCACGATTGCAGAAGAGCGGACGTCCGGTGCCGAGTTCGTAGAACCGTGCCCAGATGGGCGGTGCCTTGGGATCGTTGACGACCACTTTATCGAAATCAGCGGAGTGAAAAATGAATTGAATTTTTGGAGCCTTCACTTCCGCGACTTTGATGCCCGTGAGCTGCGATTTCCTGAACCATTGAACCGCTTGTCGGACGGCACTCACGATCTGCGGAGATGGCGTGGGCATCTCCATCAGAAAGAGAACGATCTCCGCGCTCTCAGC
>DOWV01000343.1:7721-10234 GCA_003519375.1 Bacteroidota bacterium | reverse complement strand
ATGCCGTTCTCGATGATCTGGCACCTCAGAATGGCATCGATGCCCTTGTCGAAAGCCTGCTGCGCACGTGCGCGCCGAACTTCGTCGACGAAATCAAAATGCGGTTTGTCCTCGATGATATCAAACAAGACCTTCATCACGCCGATCATGGCCCCATCGTTGAACGTGATGTACTTTCTGTATCCGCTTGTGTCGGGGAAAAACTGCGGCCATCCTCCGTTCGCGTATTGCGCATTCAGAAGATAGTCCAGACCGCGCAGGCACGCCTCCCGATGCCGTGGAATGGCTGTGAGAGTAAAAGCCCTCGCGAGGTATTGCACCTGCTCGTGGGTTGCGCCGTTGTCGATCGTGGTATTTGTCTCAGAACGTGACTTGAGAAGGGCATCTCTTTGCTCTGCGGCAAGAATCGCCAGCATGTCATAATTCTTCGGCCAGCCGCCGTTGGTTTTCTGATACAGGAGGATGTTGTCTGCAATCTTGGAGACCTCGCTGGATTTGTATCGGCGTTGAGCAGGGAGGGGGTTGATGACGTGCTCCTCGTCCCCGATGGAATACCAATGGTGGCTGCCGCTCGTAAAACCGGACGTATCCGGCGGCTTGACCGGTGCCGGCTGAGTTCTACCCTGGCTCAGGAGGATAGTTGGGACCATAAAGCAGAATGCGATGGATACGGCCAGAACTTGTTGCCGGAGGGACGGCCGACCTACAGTCATTGTTGAGGAATTCATATTTCTTCCTGATGGGGGACTGCAGATGAGGGCTAGCAAGGTAAGCGAGCCGATGCAAGCATCGTTCTCGATTTTAAGGTAGAGAAACGGTCGGAAAAAGGCAAGGAACGCGCTCATGAGAATGAGTCTCACGAGTCGCCGGGCAAGAACTCGGAAGTGAAATCCTCACTGAGGTCAACGGAGTTTCGAGCGGAGATATTCGACGGCTCTTGCAAGAACCGGATCGGTGTTCCGACGGAAATCCCGCAGGGTCTTCTTCACTTCTATGTGGGGTACGACACCGACGCCAACGAACTCCCTCCCATCCGGGAAGGTATCTTTCTTGGTGCAGATCCTTGCATTTCCTCCGCCCGGCAGCGAGAACATAAACGGTTGACCGGTGCTGCCGAATGAATTCTCGCCAATCCTGACCATGTGCAGCATCCGATCGGCACAGATGAGGAAATCCTCCGCGGCCGAGGCCGTGTTGTGGCCAATGAGGAGTGCAGTCGGAACCACAACTCTTAGTGCGCCAGCCTTGTTGGAGTCAGGCTCAGCGTCGAACGTATAATAGACCTGATCTTTGAAATGGAGGTAGGACTTGCGTGCATGAGCATCGCTTGCGGTATCTTTTGGTTCCACAAACCTGCCCCACGCTTTGTACGCCGGCATGTGAAGCCGGGTCACCTGACGGGAACCGTAGAGGAGGCGGTCGTTCGTCAGATATTGAAGAATCGCGGTTCCGATGCCGGTGCTTCCGCCTCCATTGTTTCGGAGGTCGACGATCAGTGCAGCAGCCCTGGAGAGCTCCGGGAGGCGCTGGACAAAGAGCGAGTCGATGGCTCGATTGTCGAACGAATTAAGAGCAACATAGGCAATGCCGCCGTCGATCCACCGAAAGTCAAGAAGCTTCCGGGTTTCAAAGGGAGGAAAGACGGCTTCCTCGGTGGTTCGTGCGTGAACGAGCTCGAGCTGCTTCACGCTCCCTTGCGGCGTGCGGAGCTTCACGCTGTATCGGTCGCCTGGAAGTCCCTGCAAAAGCTGTCCGACGGCCAGATCCCGCAAAACGTAATCTGTCGATGACGAAATGTAGGGAGAGACGAAACGATCGAGGTACGTCTGCGTGGCGAGGCCGTTGACCTCGATGATCTCACTCCCGACCGGTATCTCGTCCTTCTTGCTCGCATTTACCCGGGTGATGATCGCCTTGTTCTCGATATTGCTGAGGAAGATGCGATAGTCCCCGAACATGGTGTTCCACAGCTGCCTTCCGACGGGGCCTGGAAAGAAAATGTTGGTGTGACCGTCCTTCAAAAGGGCGCAGAAGCGTTGAAGTTCGCGATAATATTCATAGTCATTTTCGGTTTTTTGGATGGTGCCGATGAGAGACTTGTATGTGCTGTCCCAGGCGGCGCGGTCGATCTTTTCCAGGTAAACAAAATTGTAATTCACTTCCTGCCAGAACTTCGAGAGTCCAAAGACCTTTTCTTCTGAAGTCAGTGTATTGGGGACTTGTGCCTGGAGACCGAATGCCCCGAGCATGAGAACAGACAGGATTCTTGTTTTCATATGCGTCATCGTGGAAATGCTTGAAATGGAGGATGGGTTGAGATTGGAATCACTCTATGAACGATTGGACCTGATGCCGCGGTTTTTGGTTGTTTGATAGCGCGTCAATGGTGGAGGGTCCCCGAGACCGGCGATGGGGCGTACTTCCATCACGCATCATGGCCTCCCGGGCAGCGGCTGGATGCCGCCATCGTGGAGATTGCATTGCAGGTGCGAACCCGGGAACGCTACCGGGCT
>DOWV01000343.1:5994-7644 GCA_003519375.1 Bacteroidota bacterium | reverse complement strand
CCATCGTGGACATTGCATTACAGGTGCGCACCCGGGAACGCTACCGGGCTTTCAATCCGAGTTTCTTCCTGAATGTCCTGACGAGGCTGATCTTGCGAGGCTTGAGATGCACACGCTCAATTTTCCGTACAATGAGTACGTAGGTGGCCCACCCGAGCCCAATCATAGTCAGCAGGAGAATCGGATAAGCGATACTCCAGTGCACACGGCCGGTCATCATGCTGAACTCGGACATCCCGCCAATGCTTGCAAGGAGGTTGAGGGGAAGAAAAACGACGTTGATGAGCGTCAAATTCTTCAGCAGCAAGTTCATGTTGTTGTTGACGATGCTTCCACGAGCTTCCATGAGACCGGAGAGCACCGAAGAGAGGATCTGCGTCTGACGAGTGCACTGTTTATGTTCGATGATGATGTCGTCGATCATCTCGATTTCGTCCTGCGAAAATCCGATCTTCTCAGCGCTTGCGCGGACCTTGGTAAGCACCAGCGAGTTGGCCTCGAGCGCGTTCAGGTAGTAGATGAGGCTTTCGCCGAGCGTGAACATCTGGAGCAAATAGCGGTTTTCCATGGTCAGGTTGAGCTTCGACTGCAGCTCGGCGTTGATTTGTTTGATGACCTTGAGGTGCCCCAGAAAATGGTGAATCGTGTGGAGGAAGAGTTTGAGCGTTACGCCGCCTAACGAGGTGACGCCATGGAATTCCCTGTAGCCGAACGGGGCGGTGCTTTCTCCGAGTATGATCGTGAGCTTGTCCTTCTGGAGGAAAAGACCGAGTGAGGATACCTCGAACTTCAGCGCCTGCTCGAATGAAACGTTGTTGGGGCGTTTCCAGATGGTGTAGATGTAGTCAGGAGTAACATCGACACGGGAGATTTCGTCAGGGTCGAGAGCTGACTCGAGGTCGTGCTGATCGAGCTGCAGGGTCTCCATGAGCTCGTGCTTCTCAGGCTCCGTGGGAGTTGTGTAAACCAGAATGTTCGCCTGCTCCGAGGTGCTGGAGACGATGGAGCCGTCCTTCAATTCGTAGAGGGATTTCATGTCGTTCTCAAAAGAGGGTGTTCGAAAAGTTCGGACACGTCATTTCCGGGGGATTGAAGGATGTGCCGCTTCCGGACAATTCACTTCTTGTTCTTCAATGCCTTGACTGTGCGTACCAGGAGCTGTTCCAGGATCTTCAGGTTGACGTCTTCGAGCTTCCTGATGTAAAGGCACGATCCCCTTGCCTTGAATTTCCCCAGCTTGTCGAGGAGGTCGCGGTTCGGCTCGAGTCCGCCCATGGTGTAAATCGTGAATTCCTGATTGCGTGGAGCGAAGCCCAACAAAAACCAGTCGCCTTCTCGCCCGCTCCCAGAGACGTAGTGATAGTCGCCAAAGCCAACGATTCTGGTTCCCCATATCGACGCCTTGCTTCCGGTGATTGACTCCATCAGCTTCAGAACCGTGAGAGAGTCCTTCCTTCGGCCTTCATCCGGGATGCTCTGGATAAACTCTTTGACCGAGGCTTTGGTTTTTTTCGTCTTGAGCTCTGCCATGCGGCGTCCTTCCGTCAACTGTTGAGATGCTTTCGTTCTCCGACTGCGTATGCCATCTTCATGACTGTTCGAAATTCCGAGTCGATCTCCGACTCGTCGGAGAGGCTGAAGTGATGCAGA
>DOWV01000343.1:4930-5849 GCA_003519375.1 Bacteroidota bacterium | reverse complement strand
CAGAAAATACCGGAACAGCTCGATGCCCCGCTTCGGTTTCCCTTTGAGAAAGCCCCGCAGCGTAAAATGCCCGCATGAGTGCCAGAGATTGCGGCTCACAAATCGCGTACGGCATCGCGGGCACATCCACATCCTTCGTTTTTTTTCGAGTAGTCGGGCGCGACACGTCTTGTCTCGAGTGAAATCGCCCGGCCGTCGGTCGAATGACCTCTGCCAGGACTTGACGAATATGGGAACATTTCGGCCGAGATACCATCGCGAAAACGCCGGATCTGTTCTCGAAATGGTGTGGTTGAAATCGTCCCGCGCGTTCGGAAGGGCGGCATCTTCATGATGGATCAACGTGATCTGCGCAGCTGCAGGCGACGAGGGTCCCGCAGCGTCTCGCTGAGCCGGCGGTAGTTGATGGTCCCGAGATTCTCTTTCAGGTGATTCACGATAGCCAGTGCGCGATGGATTCGTTTCTCAGGATCTTTCACCGACCCGATGATGTAGAGCAGCGTCCTTTGCTTTCCGCGGCTCAGCGCGTGAAACAGCCTGTCACCTTCCTTGTCCTGAGCGAAGAGCTCTGCGAGCTCCTCCGGCACCGGCAATCCGTAGGTGCTCTCGTCCTTTTGCACTCTTACGATGACATCGTCTCCCGGTTCAAGCCCCAACTTCGAGCGAAGAGATTTGTTCACACTGATCACGAATTGTCCGGTGCCGAAGGGGAGCAGCGCGCACTGGAACTCGTCGGAGTCATTCAACCGGCACAGAATTCGACGCGAGCGTCCCGAGGCAAACACCTTCGCGATCCCGGGCGGAACCCGCACGTGGCTTCCCCAGAGCTTGTTGTCCGATCGCTCGAGGGGTGCGACGAATCTCCGTGATGGATTCCCGGCCTTTTCCTTTTTCATCTCTTGTCGCAAGGATTGTTTTG
>DOWV01000343.1:4220-4829 GCA_003519375.1 Bacteroidota bacterium | reverse complement strand
GGTCTCGGCATCGACGTGCAGCCAGCCGCACCAGGGACCTTCGAGACCGCGGTATTCAAACTGGAGGCGTGTCTCACCGAGGTAACGACCTGCCAGCCGATTGTTGGCCTGATATGCGAGATGGCGTGGATCACTGGTCGACCGGACATCGAGTGAATCGAGCAGGATTTGACCTCCGGGAGTGACAAGAGAGCGAACGAACGGGAGGAAGCGATCGAGTCCGGCCAGCGTCTCAACCATTCCTATTCCGTGTCCCATGAGGAGGATGGTCTCGACCGGTGCGCCCTGGTACTCAAAAATATCAATACAGTGAGCGTCGAGTACGCCGCGATACTTCATGATGTTAACTGCATTGCGGTCAATGTCGATTGCACTAACGCTCAATCCCCGATCCTGCAGAACGAGCGAGTGCAACCCGCTGCCCGCACCCACATCCAGCACGGTGCCAGAGCAGCGATCGAGTGCCGTGAGCTCCAACCGGGAGAACTTGGAGAATGGCCTGAAGAAATGACTCACCGGCAGAATGCTCTCGAGACCATCGTCTCGCCGGACAATGAGCTCTGCCGTCTGGTCTCCTTCGAAAAAAGCAAGGAGCGCTTTGCCGTGAGG
>DOWV01000343.1:1564-3978 GCA_003519375.1 Bacteroidota bacterium | reverse complement strand
ATCCACCAGAGCCGGATCCGCTTGTACGTCGGAGAAAATCTCTGAAAGTTCGCCCAAGTTTGGTTGTCGGCCTTCAGGGCTTTCAGGATGTCTTCAGAGAGCATGAGCCGTTTCGGCTTTTCGGCTTGCCGATACGCGTGCTTGATAGCCGCCAATCCCGCTGCCGTCATCTTCCTGCGTTTGATGAGACGCCGAACGCGTTCTCTGTTGGTCTCGGAGAGCTGGCTCCCGGGGCGCCGGGGAGAGAAGCGCTGGGCAAATTTTTCCCCGTCGATCGGTTTCACGATGCTGTCGATCCATCCGTAGCAAAGTGCTTCCTCGACCGAATCGTTGTACGGTATTCTTTTCTTGCCGGAGTTCAGTTTGTAATAGACGAGCCAGATTTCTGACTTCTTGTTGTAGTTCTTCCTGAGCCACGCCCGCCACGCCTTTCTGTCGGCCACGTAGAGGGTTTTTCCTATTTCCATTCTATACACTCCATCAATTGTCTGAATCATCCGGAGTCGCGCCTGGCTCCTGGCGCTCTCCGGAGAGATTCGCTCCGAGCCGAATTTCGCATAACATTTTGAAAAAAGCACGCGGCGTGGGAATTTACTCGATCGATCGGGCCTGGCGTTGATGGAACCCAATACCGGGAATCAGCCATTGCGATCATCCCGATTTTGGGGTGTTGGTTTTTGAATTCGAATTCGTGAGCATTCAGGAGCAGCAATGTTCCTTCGTAGCCTCGATGGCCGGCGTTCATTGCGTGCAGGGTCCCGGCCAGCGGGCGACCGCTATCTGCCGTGTCTCATCGAGTGCAACAGCGGTGTAAAAGTGAAAGTGCCCCGTCTTGGTTCGCATGATGAAAGGCTTCCCTGCGTGAAGGGCATCATATGATCCCGGTTCTCCGATGCGAAGGACCGGATTATTCTCGTAGACATGCCAGCCGAGGGGAAATTCCTGTTCGCTTGTCCAGGCCAGCCCGTCAGCCGAGTTCTTTCTGTCCCAACTGTACCAGGCCATATACCACATGTCTCCGACTTTGAAAACGCTTGGATCGCCGGCCCGGCCGGAGGCGTCCCATTCTCCCGGTTTCGCGCTGCCTGTGAGCAAAGGAGAGTGTGTATCATCGATCGTCCAGCGAAACAGATCACGCGATGTCCCATACCCGATGAATTCTTCGACAAGCCCGTTGACGACACCTGAAGCATTGAAGAAAAGATAGTACGTGCCGTTCTCCTTGACGATGTTGGGGTGCCAGATGGCATCGCGCCGCCAGCCGTTACCTGCAGGGGAGATGATGGGATTTCCTTCGAATCGTTTCCACGCGTGGAGGTCTGTTGACGTGGCGAGATTCATCGTTTTCAATCCCTTTTCATATCCTTTCACCGTCACGCCGAAATAGAAAAGGTAGTACGTCCTATTCTCGTACCAGATGAATGGGCCTGATGCCCCCTCGGCGTCCATCGAGCCGGGAATGCCGCTTCCCCTGAAAATCGGATTCCTCCGATCTTTTGTCCAGTGAATGAGATCGTCGCTCCACGCAAGCCCCACCTGCGGACTCGTGACATACTTGTATCCACGCTTTGCCGAATCTGTGCTGCCGTAGCCGGTGTAGACCATGCCGTATTGAGTCCGGCTGGAATCGAACCAGATGACAGGCGATTCGACCATGCCCGAGTCCCACTCACCGTATAGACCAACCGGAAGGACGACTCCGCATTTCACCAGTTGTGAGCCAGGCGGATTGTCTGCGGCGTGTTTCGTTTCCCGGCTCGCGGTCGAACAGCCCTGAACTGCCAGGACGGCCAGAACGCAGATGAATCGCCAAAGGCGGGCGAATCGAAGCGTGCAGCGAAGGATCAGAATGTCTGTCGCGAACTCTGGCATGTCATGAATCAAATGTTGTGAGAAGCGCTTTTAAGGTCGAGCTCCCGTACGAACATGGGCTTGCCAAATCAGAAATAGCCGGGGCGCTGGTACACACGCACGTAGTCGATATCGTGATACTGTGGAAACTGAGTTGTCGAGTCGGGATTCCCCGGCCACGCTCCGCCAACCGCGGTGTTCAGGATCAGATAGTGCGGCGTATGGGGGATGCCGACGACCGATGTGTGAATGAGATTCCCGTCGATGTACCAACGCATCGAATCAGGCTCCCATTCCGTAACATAGAGATGAAAATCCTTCGAATAATCAACGTTTCCCGTCCACTTGCCGGACGTCGATTTCTTCTGGCCGTCAAAGGTGTAATAGTGGAGGGTTCCATAGAGGATATTCGGCTCGTGTCCGAGAAACTCCATGATATCAATCTCGCTGTACCATGGCCGCTCTTCAGGAATCAGCCGTTCCTTTCCCTCGGCAACTGCCTGTGACATCGTGTACTCCAGCTGCCAATTGCGGTTTTGGGGATACAGCCAGTGAGCGGGCCA
>DOWV01000343.1:466-1385 GCA_003519375.1 Bacteroidota bacterium | reverse complement strand
GTGTACCTCATCGGTCCGTACGAACGCTCGCGGCTTCTGAGACGCAGAATGCCGCGCTCGACATAGACCTCGTCGGGAAGGTAGTATTGAAGTTCGTTGTGTTTGCTCTGCTCGCGAAGGAGAACGTTCCACTTCTTTGCGTCCAATGTCTTGCCGTTGAATTCGTCCTGCCATACCAGCTTCCAGTCCTTCGCCGCCAGGCGTTTCTCCTGTGACGACAGGAGGGAAGAGAGGATGAGGGTGAGGAGTATAACAGCCAGAATGGAGCGAATCATCATCGGTGTCTCCTATTCCGGAATGCCTGCTTGTTCTGATTGTTTGTAGGCGGCGCGTCCCGGTTCTTATCCTACCATTGATCATCACCGGTCAGTTGCGGCGGGTCGGACCCCAGGCTCAATCTCAAACTCACATATCCTGTCAGTCCGGCAACTAATGACGCGACTAAGATCGCAATTTTCGATTGGTCGATGAGGGAAGCATCCTGAAAAGCGAGCAGCGTCATGAACATCGACATCGTGAAACCGATGCCGCCGAGAATCGAAACCGCGAAGAGGTGTTTCCAGCGGAAAGATGCCGGCAGTGAACACAGATTCATTTTTACGGCCAGGAATGAAAACGCGCTGATTCCAAGAAACTTGCCCAGGACGAGTCCCATGATGATTCCCAGGCTGTTGGGGTGCAGCAGTGTCGCGTACCAGCCGGTGTCGATTTTCAGGTTGGTATTTGCCAGGGCGAAGAGCGGAAGCACCCCGAAGGCAACGATATAGTGCAAGCCGTGCTGAAGTTTGTACGAGAGCGAAGAGTCATCTCCTTTGTCGAAGGGCACGAGGAACGCGAGAATGACCCCGGTGATGGTCGAGTGGATCCCCGACTCATGGATGAAATACCAGAGGGCGATCCCCGAAACAAGGTAAAAAAG
>DOWV01000343.1:0-271 GCA_003519375.1 Bacteroidota bacterium | reverse complement strand
ACGCGGCAAGAAGGTTGGTGATGGAGATGCCTTTGGTGTAGAAAAGGCCGATCACGACGATGGCGCCGAGGTCATCAATGATCGCAAGGGCTGTGAGGAACACTTTCAGGGCGAAGGGAACCCGCTTTCCAAGAAGTGAAAGGACTCCCAGCGCAAAGGCGATATCGGTGGCCATCGGGATGCTCATGCCGGCTTGAGTAGCCGTACCCGCGTTCAGACTAAAGTGGAGGAGCGCCGGCACGCCCATGCCACCCAATGCGGCAACAATGGG
>DOWV01000397.1:3429-5646 GCA_003519375.1 Bacteroidota bacterium | reverse complement strand
TCCTCATACTACCGTGCCGAGCTGGATGTGGCGAGTCAAGAGCTTATGAAGGGTGGATTCCGCAGGTATTCGGCGAATGCCGGTGGGAGGATTTTCAGGCTGGCATTCGGCGACGAGAAACCGGTCTTCACCGGTGCAGTCATCCCAACTCAGACCGGGATGGACACTGATCCGATCTATGAAAACGGAATCGCTTCCGCCATCAAGGCAAAAGATGGTGGATTCTGGTGCGGGACGATCAATGATGGATTTCTCTTCAAATTCTATCCTTCAACTTCCACAGTCGTGAACAAAGGGAAAGCATTCCAGTATTGGAATCTGCGGTCACTTGCGTACGGAGGGGACGGGAAACTCTACATGCTGGGAGGCCGGGATTACGATAATTCATGGCTCATTTGCTACGATACGATGACAGGATCAATCGATTGTCTCGGCTGGCCGGACAATACGACGCAATGCGGTGTCATTTGTTCTGACCGCAAGGGGAGAATTCTGATTGCTGAAAACCTGCGGCATTCATTTATCTGGGTCTACAAGAACTCAGAATAGACAGGCCGTGAGTCGATAGAAGAAAGAGTATGGAGGAGGATTGATTGTGAATGAATCATTGCACTGGTTGGACGTGCTCGTCATTGTGTTGTATTTTGCAGTAATCATAGGATATGGAATTTGGGTTACTCGAAGAGTAAAGAGTAGTGATGGCTATTTTGTGGGAGAAAGAAAATTTGGCTGGTGGATAATGATCGCGCAAGCATTCGGTACAGGTACACACGCCGAGAACTTTGTAGCGCAGACAGGTGCAAGTTTCCAAGCTGGATTTTCCACCATTTGGTATCAGTGGAAAAACATGTTAATCACACCCTTCTATTGGCTTATTGCCCCTTGGTACAGACGAAGTGAGAGAACAACTGTCGGGGAAATAGTTGAAGACAGGTATGGCCGCGGAATGGGCACATTCTACTCGATTTTCGCGATTCTGTTTTTTGTTGTTGCGCAAGGGACGTTGCTGAAAGGTGCAGGAAAGGTGATTTCTGTTGCCAGCGGTGAAATGATTTCAGTGGACTGGATTGTCGTGGTCATGACCCTCGCCGTTGTAGTGTATACTTTTTGGGGAGGCTTAGTTGCGACTGCATATGCGAATCTCATTCAGGCAATGATGATCATTATACTCTCCTTTATGCTCATTCCGTTTGGCCTGAATGCCGTCAATGGGTTTTCAGGAATGCGTGCGTTGCTCCCTGATGATTTCTTTCAGCTCTTCAGTGAAAGGTTGGATATCGGTCTTTTTACTGTCTCGATGCTCGCCTTGAATGGCCTGGTGGGTATCACGGCGCAGCCTCACATGATTTCAATGTGCGCGACAGGAAAAACAGAACGAGCCGGACGGGTGGGTCAGACTTACGGTTCCCTGGTGAAGCGATTGGTGACTATTGGATGGGCGTTGACGGGAATGATCGTCGCCGCCCTGGTCATTCAGACTGACCAGCAGCTGAATGACCCTGAAATGGCATTCGGATATGCCTGCAGGGCGTTGCTGGGGCCCGGTCTCGTCGGTCTAATGATTGCCTCCGTATTGTCAGCAAATATGTCGGCTGCTTCGAATTTCATGGTCAATAATGGGGCCCTCTTCACGTGCAATGTGTATCAAAGGCTCACAGACAGGACGCTATCCGACAAGCGCCTTCTCTGGGTTGGTAGATGCTCGGGCTTTGGATTGACAATACTCGGCGGTGCATTTGCGCTCTATATAGAAAACGTCTTACAAGCCTTTCTGTTCATGGAAACCACCGCGGCCTTCATGGGGATAATGATGTTTGGGGGGATGCTATGGAAAAGGGCAAATCGCTATGGGGCCGTGTCTGGCGTTGCCGTCGCCTTCGTTCTCTATTACTACCTTAATTATCTAGATACCGGAAGACTTGACCTTGTCTACATATGGACACCGGGGATCTTTGGGTGGGCGATGTTGGCAGGATTTCTCTTTTTCATAGTTGTGAGTCTGTTTACGCGAAAAGAAGATGTTAGCAGAACTCAGGCATTCTTTGACAAGATGCAGCGTCTATCGGATGCTGAAACATCGCCAGACGACGGCAAGAAACCGCTCGCATCGAAATTTGGCAAAGATCTCATGCTTGTTGATCTACCAGGTTGGTTCACAAGAGCCAGATGGATTGACTTCTTGAAGCGATACAGAGAAGATTGGTTCGGATTCATCCT
>DOWV01000397.1:3024-3154 GCA_003519375.1 Bacteroidota bacterium | reverse complement strand
TTCCTTTTTTGACCTGCAGATCAACGGTTATGCTGGCGTTGACTTCAATTGTAATGGTTTGACGTTGGAGTCACTTCGCTCGGCGTGTGACAAGCTGAAACAGGATGGTGTGAAAGGCATCCTGGCGACG
>DOWV01000397.1:1308-2894 GCA_003519375.1 Bacteroidota bacterium | reverse complement strand
CCCGGGCGACGGTCACCACCGCCGATATCGAGGACATGAAATCGCGATTACAGCGAATCGTAGAACTAAGGAGAGAAGACAAGCAGGTCGAACAAATGATTTATGGCTTTCACATCGAAGGCCCGTTCATAAACAGCGAACCGGGATTTAGAGGGGCACATCCACCGGAAAAGATCTGTCCAGTCGACACTGACAAGATGGAATATCTGCTCGATGCTGCGGAAGGTTTGACACGAATTGTGACGTTGGCACCCGAGGTTGATGAGCATTTCAGGCTCACCAGGATGCTGACAAAGAACAAGATAATCGTCTCTGCAGGTCATTGTGATCCGACGATTAGTGTGTTACGAAGCGCAATTGATTCAGGCTTGAGCATGTTCACGCATCTGGGGAACGGGTGCCCTCAGTCTTTGAATCGTCATGACAATATCATCCAGAGGGTGCTGTCCCTGAGGGAGGATTTGTGGATTTGTTTGATTGCCGATGGCATTCATATTCCGTTTTTCGCCCTAAAGAATTACCTAGCTATGGTCGGCCATGAAAAGAGCATTATCGTTACCGACGCAATGGCAGCCGCTGGAGCCGGCCCCGGAAGATATACCCTCAGTAATCTGGTTCTCGAAGTTGGCGAAGATCGTGTTGTTCGGGAGCCTGGGAAGCCCAATTTCGCCGGATCTGCCATCAGCATGAAGCGCAGCAAAGTAAATCTAACAGATGTTATGCGAATAGACGAGGTGAGTGCCTGCAAGATGGTGTTCGACAACCCGATGAAGGCACTCGGAGTACAAGGGGAGATATGAAGAGCCCAACGCCGGGCGAACGACAAGTCTCTACTCAATGGGGGGGAGTGCATGGAAATCGTAGTTTGCGAAAATAAGCACGAGCTTGGCAAGAGAGCGTCATGCAAAGGAGCAGAGCTGATCAATGCAGCGCTGGCGGAAAAGAATGAAGCGAACATCGTCGTCGCGACAGGAACATCACAGTTTGAGATGCTGAATTGTCTGGTGCGAGAGAAAGTAGCCTGGGAAAATGTTACGGCCTTTCACTTGGATGAATACATCGGATTATCCATTCTTCATCCGGGATCATTCCGCAAATATCTCAAAGAGAGATTCGCCGACAAAGTGCCCCTGAATGAATTCGTTTACGTTAACGGCGAGTCCGACCCCATCAAAGAGTGCGGACGATTGGGAAGGCTCATTGCCGCCATTGAGATTGATGTTGCCTTCGTAGGTATCGGAGAGAATGGTCATTTGGCGTTCAATGATCCTCCTGCTGATTTTGGGATAGAAGAGCCGTACCTGGTTGTCGATCTTGATCTTGGTTGCCGGCAACAACAGCTGGGAGAGGGCTGGTTCAATACACTGGACGAAGTACCGGTGAGAGCAATAAGTATGTCGATAAGGCAAATCTTGAAGGCCAAAGCAATTGTCTGTTCTGTGCCGGACCTTCGCAAGGCCCTTGCGGTAAAACGAACCGTCAGGGGTGCTATCGTGCCTGAAGTTCCGGCTTCGGCCTTGAACCTCCACAGTAACACGTGGATGTATCTCGATGGAGACTCGGCCTCACTACTTCAGAACAGAGCA
>DOWV01000397.1:0-1120 GCA_003519375.1 Bacteroidota bacterium | reverse complement strand
GAGCGAAGGGGATGGGGGAGAAATGGTGCCGTCATGGGATCCACAACGGCAACGACGCCTACGGAGACTTACTCGGAAAGTTCAAACGCCCATCGCTAAAGACCCCAACTAATCAGGAGATCTCCAAAGTGCATTCGTCAATCGTGATCTTACGACCGAGAATCTCATTCTGGATCTTGATGATGGTCCTGTGGGCGGTCAACGGCATTGCACAGTTGAAGAATGAGTGGACGAATGTCGCGATTAAAGGAGGGGGTTACATCACAGGCCTCATCATTCACCCGAAAGAAGAGAGCCTTGTTTACGCAAGGGTTGACATCGGGGGCTTCTACCATTACACTGAAAGCAATATGCCATGGATTGGTTTCTACCGATGGAATCAAAGCAATAGCAGGTGGGACTCTATTAAATGTAGTTATGATAATGCCGGACCAGACTATTTCCGTGGTCAATCTTTGGCCTTGGATCCGAAGGATCCGGATGTCGTATACATTGCAACTGGTTCCTCTTACAGTCAGAAGAGAATCTTCAAATCCACAAACCGTGGCGAAACTTGGACCGAAACCAATTCGGGCTCTGCTTTTCATGGCGGTGGAGCGTTACCGTTGGCAGGAGAGCGATTTGCAATCAGTCCTTTTGATCCACGGCTTATTCAAGAGGAACCTCTTTCACAAGACTATGAAGTGTGGATCAACGGGAATAAGGTGATTGTACATACTGCCAGAGTACAAGACCCGCCCTGGGACAAGACACTGTTAGATCACGGAGGAACATACTCTTTTACGAGTTTTGATGTGTCTGGGCCGACGGAAGTCAAGATTGGGTCCATAAAAGTAGGCAACGGCTATAGAAAAACCTTTACCAATCTAGGAATTCGTCCTGATACCTTGAGAATCAAAAACCTTGCTTACAGGAATAATGAGATCTCGTTCACGCTGGATGCGCCTCAGAAACTGAGCATTGAGCCTGTCGGAAAGGATGGCCCCTTATTGATTTTTGCCAATCCTCCAAATGAAGTTGCAGTTCAAAAGAGGCACGGAGACTTCATCTATTTTGGGCCGGGAATTCACAAGCCCGATTCTGCGAGAATCACTTTGAAAGACAACCAAACACTCTATCT
>DOWV01000356.1 GCA_003519375.1 Bacteroidota bacterium | reverse complement strand
GCCGCAAAGTCGCCAAGAATCGGACATTATATACAAGCTTTGCGTCTTCGTGACTTTGCCTGCCCGCCTCAGAGAATACCAAAGATCAGGCGGGCGTGAGGATTTTTGAGATGGATTCTAGTCAAAAACTCGGCGTAATATAATGAAGAGAAGCGTTATCTTCAAATGATTTCCGGGCTTCCGGAATCCTGCGCATGACCCGGCGAAGGATGGATGAATTCCCCCGGAAAGAACTCAGGAAGGTTTCTGAGAGTTGTCGGGTAGGTCACGAAACTGAGCCTCTCGTATGTCACGAGGCGGGACGGGCTCTTTATTCGACGGCGGCGGCTGCGACGATTGCGGCGCCTGCGAGGCATCAGAGTTGGCATCGCGTCTGAGGTACCGCATCGTCCTGACGATGAGCCGGTAGATGAAGAAGAAGGCCAGCCCATAGATAATAAACCGGAACAGACGGAGCAGCACGGTTACTTTCTCCTCACGGGATTGTAGTATTCAACCGGCGCCTTATTCGGTCTCAGGATCTGGTCGACCAAATCATCGAAATCATCCTTCTTGTTGACGAAATCGATATCCGTCGCCTTTACGATCAGGAGGGGAGTTGCCTTGTACCTGAAGAAGAAGTAGTTGTACGCCTCGTTCAAGTCCCGTATATAATCCTCGGACATTTTCTCTTCCATCTTGCGCGCCCGCATCCTGATGTTCCCCATCAATCGCTCGGTGCTGCACTGCAAATAAACTACCAGATCAGGCGTCGGGATGTTTCGCTCGATGGCCGACAGAAGCGTCTCGTACAACTTCAGCTCTTCATCGGCAAGAGTCAGGTACGCGAAAATCTTGTCTTTTTCAAAGATGTAATCCGATATCAGGAAGTCGTGGAACAGATCGGCCTGGAAAAGCTCTTGCTGCTGTTTGTAGCGGCTTAGGAGAAAGAAGATCTGTGTCTGAAACGCGTAATGCTCGGGGTCTTCGTAGAACTTTGGCAGGAAGGGGTTTTCTTCGAACCGTTCAAGAACGAGACGCGCACCAAGGCGTTCCGAGAGCATCTGGGCCAGCGTCGTCTTCCCTGCTCCGATAACGCCCTCGATGGCGATGTGCCGAATTTCAGACCGGGGAACCTGCAATCAACTCTCCAGGGGAGGAACGTGAATAGCCAGTGGTGACTTCTGTACCGAACATCTGTCCGTGCAACGCCGGAGCAGCTCTTTCACCGTGCATTGGTGGACCGGATCGACGAACTCCGGTGCGATCTCAGCGAGCGGCACCAGAACAAAATTCCGATCTGCGATTTCCGGATGTGGCAGCTGAAATGCGGACTCCTGCCGGACCGAAGAACCGACATACAGAAGGTCCAGATCGATTTCTCTCGGTCCCCAGCGTTCTGACGGAATCCTGCCGACAAGCCGTTCCGTCTCCTTCAGGGATTTCAGGATCTCCTCCGGTTCCGCCGTGCACTTGAACTCGGCGACGCCGTTGAGGAAGAAAGGCTGGTTTTTATTTCCGACCGGCTCGGTCTCGTACAGCGACGACACATGTTGAAGAGACCAGCCCGGTAACGCCTGAAGAGCCTTCGTAGCTTCGGAAAGAAAAAGGTGCCGGTCTCCCCTGTTGGATCCCAGACCGACAAAGACACGGTGCATTTACTTCCTCTCCCGGGCGATTTCAACCTCCACGTAATCGATAACACCCTTCACCGGCGCGCTGGGCTTGCGGACGCGCACGACGACTTTCGAAATCTTCTTGAAATCCCGCAGAAGTCCGTCTGCTATGGTCTCGGCGAGAGCTTCGATAAGGTAGTACTTCCTCCCGAGCACGAGCTTATTAATCGACTCGTACACACGTTCGTAGTTGACCGTTTGCCGCAGATTATCGCTGCGGGCACCGCGGGAGAGGTCGCAGTGAAGATCTACGTCCACTTCGAACTTCCCTCCAAGCGTCTGCTCATCCGACAACACGCCGTGGTATGCGTAGAACACGGCATTATGCAGCCGGATGACGTCTGAGGAAGACTTTGATCGTCGTGCCAAGAGAGGAACCCTCGTACGTGAAGGTCAGGTGAAGCGAAACGAAAAAATATAGACAACCAATGATGAAAAAACAATCCGAAGCAGTCTAGCGTAATTCAGAATGCAAGACTCGTCACGTTGAGCGACCCTGAGCGGAGTCGAAGGGCGAAACGTCTCACTTGTTGCAAATAAGAGGGTTCTCAGCCGGAGGCTGATGCGCCTCCGGCGCAGATTCCGCTCACCCTGACGCTGCTGCTTTCTTGTGTGCCTTTTTCTGCAGTCTGTCACTCACGATTTTTCGATCTTGGCCCACGTATCGCGAAGTGTGACCGTCCTGTTGAAGACGAGACGGCCGGGCGCGGAATCGTCGTCGACGCAAAAGTACCCCAACCGTTCAAACTGAAAGCGATCCTGCTTCTTCGCAATGGCGAGCGTTGGCTCAAGCTTGCAGTGCGGCAGCAATTTGAAAGCTTCGGGATTCATCAGCCCCTTCCAGTTATCCCCTTCCGGATTCTCCACACGGAATAGCCGGTCGTACAGCCTCACTTCTGCATCAAGGGCATGGTTCGCCGACACCCAGTGGATCGTTCCTTTGACTTTCCTCGCACTCTGCGGCGAGCCGCTCTTCGTGTCGGGATCATACGTGCATCGAAGCTCTACGATCTCTCCTGTCTTCTCATCTTTTACGACGCCGACGCACTTGATGATGTATGCGTAGCGAAGGCGCACTTCGTTCCCCGGGGAAAGGCGAAAGTATTTCTTCGGGGGATTCTCGCGAAAATCATCCTGCTCGATGTAGAGGACCTTTGAGAAGGGAACTTTCCTGCTTCCCTTTGATGGATCTTCCGGATTGTTGACCGCCTCCAATTCCTCTACGACGTCGTCCGGATAATTCTCAATGACAAGCTTCACGGGATTCAGGACTGCCATGACGCGAGCTGCGCGCTTATTAAGATCGTCCCGGAGACAATCCTCGAGTGTCGCGACATCCACCGTACTCTCGCTTTTGGATACGCCAATCCGATCGGCAAACATGCGCAGCGACTCCGGTGTGTAGCCCCGCCTGCGCAAGCCGGAGATCGTCGGCATGCGCGGATCGTCCCATCCCGTCACATGTTTTTCTTCCACCAGTTGAAGGAGCTTTCGCTTGCTCATGACTGTGTACGTCAGATTCAGCCTGGCAAACTCGATCTGCCGCGGATGGTAGATGCCCAGCTGCTCGACGAACCAATCGTAGAGCGGACGATGATCCTCAAACTCGAGCGTGCAGATGGAGTGCGTGATCTGTTCAAGGGAATCACTCTGGCCGTGCGCCCAGTCGTACATCGGATAGATGCACCACTTGTCTCCCGTGCGGTGGTGCGTCGCGCGCAGAATGCGATACATGACGGGATCGCGCAGGTTCAGATTCGGCGAGGCCATGTCGATTTTCGCGCGGAGGGTGCGCGTTCCATCCGGGAATTCTCCCTCGCGCATGCGTCTGAAGAGATCGAGGTTCTCTTCCACCGGACGGTTTCGATAGGGACTGTCTTTGCCCGGCTGCGTCAACGTTCCGCGATGCTCTCGCACCTGGTCGGCGTTGAGATCACAGACGTATGCCTTCCCCTTCGTAATGAGCTGGACTGCATAGTCGTGCAGCTGGTCGAAATAGTCGGATGCGTAGAAGAGCCTGTTTTCCCAATCGAAGCCCAGCCAGCGGACGTCCTGCTCGATCGAATCGACATACTCCTGCTCTTCTTTGGAAGGATTTGTATCATCGAATCGAAGGTTGCAGAGGCCTTTATAGTCTTTTGCCATGCCGAAATTCAGGCAGATCGATTTTGCATGACCGATATGGAGATAGCCGTTAGGCTCGGGAGGAAAACGCGTATGCACCCGCCCCTCGAACCTATTGGTCTTCAGATCATCCTCGATAATCTCGCGAATGAAGTTCCTTCGAACCGGCTGCGCCGGTTCCGGAGTTTCCGCTGCTGTCTTTTTTTCGCTGCTCATGATTGTCAGTGAAGTTTCTCGATTGCTGCAAAAATCCGCCTGACTGATTCGTCCTTCCCGAGAAGGAATGCGATGTCGTACAGTCCAGGACCTGCCCCCACACCCGAGAGGGCCAGCCTGAGCGGATGTATCAGCTCGGTGTTTTTGATGTTGAGTGATGCTGCTGCACGATGGAGGGCAGCCTCAAAGTCCTCTTTGCCGGTATGGCCCATCCGTGCGAGCTCCTTTGCCAGCACCTCCAACTGCGAGCGGGTCTCGGGTTTCCACCGTTTTTTCACCACGTCAGGATCGTACTCGGCGGGAGCCTTGTAAAAATACGGGCATTTGTCGACGAATTCATGCACGAACGTTGATCGCTCTTTCATCGCCGCAATCACGCCGAGGAGGTAGCTATCGGTGAACGCTGAACCGTCCATTCCGGCCTTCACCAGATGCCCCCGAAGCATTCCAAGGATCTCTTCGTCCGATTTCTTCTTGAGATGCTGGAAATTCAGCCAGTTCAGTTTCTCGATGTTGAAGACCGCCCCCGCTTTCCCCACGCGCTCGAGGGAGAACTCCTGAACGAGTTCTGCAAGGCTGAAAAGCTCACGCTCATCCCCCGGATTCCAGCCGAGAAATGCTATGAAGTTCACGAGCGCTTCTTTGAGATACCCTTTTGCCCGGTAGTCTTCGACCGCAACATCGCCCTGACGTTTGCTCAGTTTGCTTTTGTCCGGATTGAGGAGCAACGGCAGATGGGCGAAGATCGGGAGATCCCATCCGAAATACCGGTACAGGAGGACGTGCTTTGGTGTGCTCGGCAGCCATTCCTCTCCGCGAATAACGTGACTGATCTGCATCAAGTGATCGTCCACGACGACAGCGAGGTGATACGTGGGAAATCCGTCCGATTTCAGCAGGACCTGATCATCGAGGATCTCGTTGCCGATTGAGACTTCCCCCCTGATAAGATCCTGGAATGTGACCGCACCCTCCGAGGGCACCATCATTCGAATGACGTTTCTCTCGCCCCGTCCAAGTCGCTCGCCCACTTCTTCAGCCGTTAGTGCCCTGCAATGCCGGTCATACAACACTCGTTCCTTGGCCGCTGTCTGCCGCTGACGCACTTCTTCCAATCGCTCCGTCGAACAGAAACAGTGGTAGGCCTTGCCCTGTTTAACCAGTTCTTTGGCCGATTTCAGGTAATACTCCAGCCGCTTTGACTGGACATAAGGCCCGAAGCCGCCCTTCTCGGCTATTTTTCCGTTTTCCAAAACGACTCCCTCGCCGGGCTTCAGCCCAGCCCAGATCAACGTTTTCAAAATATTTTCAACCGCGCCCGTTACTTCCCGCGCCCGATCCGTATCTTCGATCCTGAGAATGAAAGTCCCTTTTGTTTTTTTTGCCATCAGCCAGGCAAAAAGCGCCGTCCGTACGCCGCCGATATGCAGTAAGCCGGTCGGGGAGGGAGCGAAGCGGGTGCGCAAGGAAAGGTAAGTTAAGGAAAGTAAGGAAGGTAAGG
>DOWV01000160.1:3400-3611 GCA_003519375.1 Bacteroidota bacterium | reverse complement strand
CTTGCAGTATCTTCCCACTAGTTGTCCGACAGTTGAACTGTCGGACAAGGCCCAACTTCGACAGTTAAACTGTCGAAGAACAGTCGGTTGTTCGTTCTAGTGCAGACCCGCCGCGCCAAAGGAAAGCTGTGGAGACTCAAAACGCATGATTAACATCATGAAACAAAGAAAAAACATGCTCTCAGTCGCCTGGTTGGCGATCATATTTCTG
>DOWV01000160.1:1887-3210 GCA_003519375.1 Bacteroidota bacterium | reverse complement strand
GGCAGCGGCAATTTCACGACGATTCAGGAAGCGGTGAACGCATGCCGTGATTATGCCGAGCGGGACTATCGCATTTTCGTCAAGCACGGTTTGTACCTGGAAAAGCTGACGATACCGTCGTGGAAAAAACGGCTCACGATCATCGGAGAAAACGTTGACAGCACAATCCTGAGCTTCGGCGATTTCTCCGGCAGAATTGACAGCACCGGTAAAAAGCACAGTACGTTCACATCCTTCACCTGTCAGGTGGCAGGAAATGACATTGTCTTCGAGAACTTCACATTTGTGAACTCGGCGGGGAGAGTCGGCCAGGCAGTTGCGGCTCATGTCGAAGGCGATCGATGCGTGTTTCGGAACTGCAGGTTCATCGGAAATCAGGATACCTTATTTGCATCAGGCGAGGATAGCAGACAGTATTATCTGAACTGCTATATTGAGGGGACAACCGATTTCATCTTCGGGGCCGCGACGGCTCTGTTCGAGGATTGTACCATCGTCAGCAAAGTCAATTCCTACATCACGGCTGCTTCCACTCTGCCGGTGCGCGAATTCGGATTCGTCTTTCTCAATTGCAGGCTCCTTGCCGATAGTGTTGGCAGGAGAGTCTATCTCGGGCGCCCGTGGAGGCTTTATGCATACACGGCGTTCATCAATTGTTGGATGGGTGAACACATCAGGCCTGAAGGATGGCACAACTGGAGCAAGGCGGAGGCCGAGAAAACAGCCCGATATCTTGAGTATCATTCAACCGGACCGGGAGGGAACCCGTCGGCGAGAGTTCCCTGGTCGCGGCAGCTGACGGATGACGAAGCAAGGATCATCACCTCCCGTGCGGTCTTGCGCGGAAACGACAACTGGGATCCAACACAAACATCGGCGAGGGAGAAATAGATTGTTCAAACATTTGTTCTGTCTCATATTGTCAGTTGTCCTCTCGCTGCCGGCGTTCTCACAACAGCCGGCATTTCCCGGCGCTGAAGGCGGCGGTATGTACACGCGGGGCGGTCGTGGAGGCAAAGTACTGGAGGTAACGAGCCTCTTGGACGATGGTTCAACCGGCACGTTTCGGTGGGCAGTCAACCAGACCGGGGCACGCACGGTTGTGTTTCGGGTTTCCGGCACGATCATACTCAACAGCCGGCTTGTCATCACGAAGGACTCCATCACGATCGCGGGCCAGACCGCGCCGGGAGACGGGATCTGCCTCCGGAAGTATCCCCTCGAGGTCAGTGCGAACGAAGTAATCATCCGGTTCCTCCGTTTCCGGTTGGGAGACGAATCGGGCGGGGATTACGACGCTTTCAGCGCCTACACAAACAATCT
>DOWV01000160.1:0-1694 GCA_003519375.1 Bacteroidota bacterium | reverse complement strand
AGCTGGAGTATTGATGAAGCACTGACGTCCTATGGCAACGACTCACTCACGATTCAGTGGTGCATCGCCAGCGAGAGCCTGTTCCGTTCGATACACGATAAGGGGGATCATGGCTACGGAGGCATTTGGGGAGGGAGAGCCAGGGCTTCGTTTCACCACAATTTGCTCGCCCATCACACAAGCAGAAATCCCAGGCTGTCAGGCTCCACGACCACCGTGCCGACGTACAATGTTGACCTGCGGAACAACGTGATTTACAACTGGGGATTCAACAGCGCGTACGGCGGAGAAGGGGGAACGGGAAATTTCGTCAACAACTATTACAAGTTCGGTCCGGCCACGAAGAGCGGTGTCCGCTCGCGGATTTTTCAGCCATCGGATACACTCGGCCGATGGTTTGTCGACGGCAACTTCATTGCGGGAAATCCAACAGTCTCAGCGAATAATTGGTCGGGCGGGATCAATCCTTCAATCGTTCCCAAAGATATCAACAGTCTCAAGTCGACGGTGCCGTTTCCCTATGAACGTGTAACGACACATACGGCAAGTGAAGTGTTCGATCTGGTTCTTCAGTACGCGGGAGCGACGCTCCCCGTGCGCGACACGATTGACCGGAGGATCGTCCACGAAACGCGAACAGGAACCGTGACGTACGGCGGCAACGGCTACGCGAAGTCACAGGGCTTTGACACAACGAAAGTCTATGGTATCATCGATACCCCGACCAATGTCGGCGGGTGGCCGGTTCTCAACAGTCTTCCGGCTCCCGCGGACACCGATCACGACGGTATGCCTGATGCATGGGAAACGGGAAATGGGCTCGATCCGGCCAATGCCGCAGACAGGAACGCTGTTGGTGCAAACGGCTACACGATGCTGGAAAACTATCTGACCAGCCTTGTCGGAAACAATCCTGGATCAACAAGTGTACGTGTCGATGGCACTGTTCCAACCGGGTTTTCACTGGAGCAGAATTATCCGAACCCGTTCAATCCGAGCACAGCGATCAGCTATCACCTCCCGGCTTTCAGTCTTGTCAACCTTAGAGTGTTCGATGTGCTCGGGCGGGAAATCGCGACGTTGGTCAACACCGAACAATTCCCGGGCAGACACGAGGTAATATTCGATGCGGGAAACCTGACCAGCGGCATCTACTTTTACAGGTTGCACGCCCATCAACTCTCTGGTGGAAGAGAGGCAGATTTCGTTGGTACAAAAAAACTAATTCTTGTTAAATAGTAGAAGGCCTCACTCGAAGGTTACCTTCAGCTGCGGTTATTCTGGTCGAAGGTAACCTTCTGCGACAGAGAAATCATGATGACAAACAAAGCGCTCTTATTGTTCCTGCTTCTGCTTGTTTGCTTGCCAGCCCTTCTCTATGCTCAGTCGCAGACGCTTCTCAAGCTCTGGTACAACGAGCCCGCCTCAAACTGGAATGAAGCGCTGCCGATCGGCAACGGCCGGCTGGCGGCGATGGTGTTCGGCACTCCGTCAACGGAACGAATCGAGCTGAATGAAGAAACGGTCTGGGCCGGGGGACCCAACAACAATGTGAAACCGGATGCCTATCGGATCCTTCAGCAAACGCGTGCCTTGATCGTCCAGAAAAAATACATCGAGGCCCAGCGGCTGGCAGACAGCCTTCTCAAACCATACGGCAACAGCGGTATGCCGTACCAACCGGTCGGGACATT
>DOWV01000046.1 GCA_003519375.1 Bacteroidota bacterium | reverse complement strand
CTCTTCACTGTATTGCACGCCGTCCAGAAATTTCTGGATTCGGGCGGGAGAAGTAAGGGCTGCGACACGCCGCGCGTCGCTTCGCGGCACCAGGTCGTTGAAAACATCAAAGGAGGGATCAGCTTTGTGCCGTTGGCTCAATGAGGAGTTCTTCCGTCGCTATCGGACCAGAAGCATTTTACGAGTTTCTACAAACGAGCCTGCTTGAAGCCGATAGAAGTAGATGCCGCTGGTGACGCTTGTGGCATCCCAATGTTTTGAATAAATTCCCGCCGACAACTCCTCTGAAACGAGAGTCGCCATTTCTCTTCCCAAAGCATCAAACACTTTCAGTGAGACAAACGATTTAGATGGAAGACTAAAGGGAATAGTCGTTCTTGGATTGAATGGGTTAGGATAGCTTTGCATTAATTCAAACTGTTTTGGAATTACACTTGCTTCTTCTTCAATATTTGTTACAGTAATTTTCCCTTTTGCAAAATAAATGTCGTCTTCGTTACCCTCCCGGGCAAGAGTCCAAACGGCATAGAACATATCATTCCCATCAACACATATAGAAGGATCCTTGACATTTGAATCCGTGTCTGAAATGAATACAGTTACAGGGAAGGTGGCGCCTTGATTGTTGGATTTAGTACAGAATAGACCGTTTTTTCCACCTGTAAATTGCGGATATGCAATATAAATTTCACCGGTAGAATTTATTGCCAAAGAAGGTGAACCCCGGCCGCCGCTTGCAATTTCCGTTGCCGCTACAAATGAAGAGCCGCCGTTTGTTGATTTTCCAAATAGAATCTTTCTATTGCTTCCACTACCATCATCTTCTTGCCTCCATGCAACATAAACATTTGAACCAGTTACTGCCACTGTTGGTCCTGTCCGTGTTTTATTAGCGTCTCCGGCTATATCATTCACTATGATGTTGGCGCCAAAACTTACTCCGTTATTTGTTGATTTGGCTAAATAGACATCGGTACCGGTTCCAACTCTTCTTCCGTCATTCCAAATACAATAAATATTCCCGTTATTGTCGAGACCCATTGCATTGGGGGAATCCCATTTCACTTCGTCAATTGATGCATCGGTTATTTCGTATGGGACTTCAAAGGTAGTTCCACCATTTGTTGACCTTGCGAAGAAACAACCTACCTTATTACCCGCCTTAGGTTTATAAAAAAAGATGTAGACATTGCTTCCGTGAACGGCTATTTGGGGAAATACTCCTTCGGCAGATATTGTTAAAGGAGCAGAAAAGGTTGTTGCTTGATTGACTGATTTTGCAAAAAATACCCCATTAAAATTTTCACCCACTATCCCATCCCACACAACATAGATCGAACCAGCATTATCAGTAGTAATTGCGCCAAATATGTTTGGATCACTTCCGCCAACCTTTACTCCATTATTGAATGTTACACCTCCATCGGTAGATTTTGAAACATAAGAGAAACATGTACTATCCATATCTTGCCAAAGGAGATAAACAATATTACCGTTAACCGCAATTGAGTTACCTCCATCCGTGTTTTGATCCCCGGTTGTTAGGTGGTTGACTTTAATATTTGTAAAACCTTGTCCAATAACAGAATTTGGAATTCCTATAACGGTAACCAAGATAAATAGATATATGTATTTCAATGTTAACTCCTTTCGTGAAATAGTGAAGTGTCTATCCGCCGACAGGTGGGCAATTGCAACTAATATAAAAAAGAATTGCATCTATTCTTCAGAATTAGCAGGATAAGCGCATAGCGTATCTGTTTCTAAAACGCAAAAACCTCTTTCATCGCCTGAGGCGAATCCAGAGGTTCCTAAATAAACTCAATGTTTTGCTAGAGCTTCACGGTTCACTCCTTACTATGGAATGAAGGTAATGAGGTTCCAAGGGAGTGTCAACGATGCAAATCTATTGTAGGAAAAGGAATTTTTGAGGTGTAAAAAGCTCTCAACCCAATTGTTTACCACGGTGGGTGGGTTTTATACAGCTTGATTCCGTGGATCCCGGGAAATCAGTGAAGAAGTAGTACCCCCAACGGGGTCTACACAGCATTGAATGACGAAAGTTCTTGCTTGTACTACACAGTGGAACCCGACAAGACATCAGTCTTGTCGGTGAGTGCCGATCCCGTTTGATCCACAGATGCGGCAGACCTGGCCTTCAACCCTGCCCACACCTGGTATCACCTGATACTATCTCAGCAGCACCATCTTCCTGGTTTCCGTGTAACGCGGCGTTGCGCTGTTCGACATTTCTGTGACCCGCAGCCGATAGATATATACACCGCTCGGCATTGAGGATGCATCCCAGTGCGCGGTATGAACTCCTGCAGCTCGTGCCCCATCGACAAGAGTGGCTACCTCTCTGCCCAACACGTCATACACTTTGAGGTTCACGAAGCTGACAGCTGACCCCTCGACTCCGCTCGGGGCAGGCAACTGATAGCTGATTGCTGTTGTCGGATTAAACGGGTTTGGATAGTTTTGCTCGAGCTTGAATGCCTGCGGCGCACCCGGCGGATCTTCCGCAATTCCAACGGGCGTCTTGATCGAAAGCCATTTCCGCTTTGCGGCGTCCGCGTTCTGTTGGATATTTGCCAGGGAACTGTCTCCCGCGATCAGCGCGAAAGGAATTGTCTGCGTTGCCCCCGCTTGCAGCGTATAGGGACCCGAGGCAAGAACCTGGTGAATATCTGCCGGTCCGGCATCGGTTGCTTTGAATCCGGCGCTCAGCCAGTTCCATTTGGCCGCCTTCGAGAGATCGATGCCGAGTGCGTTCACGAGTGATCTGAACGAAGCGGCGCTATCGAGCGCACGCAGGCCGAGATACTCCCGACGGCCCTGCGTTGTAAGGCTGTAAGCATAGCCGAGACTGCGCGTGGAATCATAGCGTGAATAATTCTGGCCAATTTCGGTATTGCTTACTCCGATATCCCAGTCGAGGAAAATTCCGGCGTAGAGATTGGCAATGGGACCTGACGTAATGTTGGTGACATCGTACGCAAGAATGATGTACTTGGAATCGACCGGGTCGGAGTAGGCATACGAATGCATGGTGATCCGGATGCCGATCCGGCTCGTGGGAGCCGCAGCGCTGTCGTTGAATCGTGTCAGGCCGTCCTGATCTGAAATGACGCCGGGAGTCTGCAGTGTATAGAAATCACGCGAGAAAAAATCCGCGTCCTGGGCAGTCTCATTTCTAACGACATCAACGATGCGCACGGGCCCTGTGCCAAGAATGAGTCCGCCTTCAAACAGATGGTTTGTTCCATTGAATATAAACCCGACGCCGAGTTGGTTCTCCGGATAATCGAAGTACCCCAGCCGGCCGTTGTTTGCGAGAGTGAGTTGAATGGCGTTCACGTTCTGAGTCGCAAACGTCGGATTGACAAGAAAGGTTATGTAATGGCTGTCGGTAAACGCTCCATCCGTCAATGTCACCTTGATGCGGGCATTGTAACTTTGCGGCACGCTATCGCGGATGGAGACACGGAAAGGATTCGTCGTTCTGATGGTGTCCAATGTGCCCAGCTGCGGGACGCTCATCGAACCCTGGGTGACCGTCAGGTACGGCGAGTCGGTGGAAATCGAGATGACCGCTCCGATCGAAGTAGGAAGGAGATAATTCTTGAAGGTGCACGTGATGTTCACTGTCTCGCCCGGTTCAGCATAACCGTTGCCGTTGCCGCCCGGGGTGTCGTTGACGGTGAATGACTGGAGTCGCACGGAGGGCAGATTCGTCACCGTCAATGCGCTCAAGGCATTGATTCTTCCCCGGCCGAGGCGGCCGGCATAGGAAGGATTCGCAGCTGAAATGTCGTCACACGTTACACGAATTTGTTCTGCAACCTGGAGATTTGTATAGGCCGGGAATTTGGCGTGGACGATCGCCGCGAGAGAGGCAGCCAACGGACTCGCCATGGAAGTGCCGTCCCAGGGCAGGCGAAAGGGATCGGTGTCGCTGTTATAGGTGCCTGGGTAGAGCGTGCTCCAGATTGCGACTCCCGGCGCGGAAATATCGACATTATCACCATAATTGGAGAACCACCCCCGCACATCGTTCCTGTCCGTTGCGGCAACGCTCAGCACGTTGCGATAGGAAGCCGGCGAAAAGAAATTCTCGGAGGAATTGTTGCCGGCCGCTGCAACCACCAGGGCGCCGTGCTGGCTCGCGAAATCGATGACATCCTGCTCGACCTGCGAACCCCCATCGCCACCCCAGCTGCAATTGATCACAGCGGCGCCCATCGTCGCAGCGTATGCAATGCCTGTGTAACCGGCCAGTACATAGGCGCTGCCGTTGCCGCGTGCATCGTTGTCTGCGCTGCATTTGACCGGCAGGATGCGGCAGTTGGATGCAAGCGAAGCAACGCCGATTCTGTTGTCTGTGACTGCCGCGGCGATCCCGGCAACGTGAGTCCCGTGATCGTTATTGAATCCCGTGGGAGTGGGATTGTTGTCTCCTGTGGTTATGCCTGGAATGAATGCTTCATAATTCGCTCCGACGAAATCCCATCCATGCCAATCATCGATATACCCGTTTCCGTCGTCATCGAAGCTGTTCGTCCGTTTGTTCCGTCCCTGAGTATCGAGACCCGTTTCGCCCGGATTGATCCAGATGTTTGCGGCAAGATCGGGATGCGTCCATTCAACGCCGCTGTCGACGATCGCAATGACGATTGTTGAATCACCCTTGGTGAAGTTCCACGCCGCGGCGGCATTGATCTTTTGCAGCGACCATTGCTGGCTGTAGAGTGAATCATTCGGAATAAAAGCTCCCCGTGCGAGAGGGTAGATGAACCAGGGCTCTGCGTACTGAACCTCGGGAAGCCGGGAAAGCTCTTCAGCAAGTGTGAACGGATCGTTGGGCGAGGAGTAGGAGACGGTATACATCCGGGAAAGATCCACGTCGTCCGGTCGTACGGCCGCGGACGCTGTCGGAAACATCTTCGCGGTGGACACTCCGGAGATCCGGGAAAGAATCCTGTCAACGGCGGCGATACCGAACGCCGACTTCGAGAGCGATGAACTGGCCTGGGGCATCAGCTTGACGATCACGCGGTCGGGAAGATACTGACTGTTCTCCCGGTCCTTCAAGACAACACCCGGAACGCCGTCGAGGGGCAGATGCTTGACAGCGTGTTGACCCTGCTTCTGACCGCCGAAGGCAGTAATCGTCATAACAAGAAGAGCGAAAACAACGAGCAAGACACGATGGCGCATAGATCCCTTTCCGCAGTTGGTCCTGTTACCAGATAACACTTCCAAAGGGTCCCACGTTTCAGATGCCGTGATAAATGTTGCGGCTTTCAAAGTCCCTGAATGGCCCGGGTTTCCGGCCATCCTGCTGTGAGGCAATGTACCGACACGGGGGGAGGGATGCAAGAAACAAGACCGAAAGGACGAGCCACCAAGTCACAAAGGCGTGAAGGTTTCAACCTTGCCGACGAACTGGAATCTTTTCTTCGTGCCTTGGAGGCTTTGCGGCCACAGTAATATTCTCCACCGCCATCCAGGCGGGACCTCACCAAAAAGAAAAATCCCGCCCGGACTTTTGTCCGGACGGGATTTTCTGTTACAGCTTTTTCGGGTCGTTAGACCACGGTTACGTTCGCTGCCTGAAGGCCTTTGGGGCCCTTCTCGACATCAAATTCGACGGTATCGCCTTCATTCAGGCTCTTGTAACCATCGCCCTTGATCGACTTGAAGTGGACGAATACATCTTCGCCACCGGCGCGTGAAATGAAACCGAAACCTTTAGCTGCGTTGAACCATTTGACTGTTCCTTTTTCCATGGAACACGTCCTTTCTTGTGTTGTTGACAACCCGACTCAACCGTCGGGCAAGGTGTACGCCGAACTTGCGGATCGAGAAACTATTTTTCGCATCTCAGGATTTTGCCTGAGAGCCTCAACTGATTAACGGCGTTCGACCTTGGAAGGTGTTCGTGCGTTCGTCAGCGGTTCCGCTTTAGTATCACGCCAGCAAAGCAGATCGTGTGAGCGGCTGTTTCCAGAGGCGTTCCTGCTCCGCACAAAAAGTGCTGAACAGGCTCTCTATGAGAAGAAACGGTGTACTGTTGTTTGACACTTATAAGATACTGAATATCCGCACCTCTTACAACGATAATCGACATTTGATAGTTCCGGCGGAACTATTCCCCCGTAAGTCCGTTCCTGCTAGCGGCTTGACTCTCGCACCGTTTTCTGGGATTGGTTGGTTCTCTTTGATTTCTGACATATATTTCGGCCGATGAACGACCTCCCGACAAATCAGACCCTTCAGTCGTTACTTTCCCGCATGAATCCCGCAGTGCCGCGTCGCTACCTGTTTGTTCTCGCGGGGGGACTGTGGACCATTGCCGGCACTGTTTTGTGCCTGCGAGCCGAAGTCTGGCTCGAAGTGTTGCCGATGGGAACAGAGATTGAGCTCGAGGTCCTGGGGGCGATACTCGCGGTCCCGGCGTATCTCTTTCTCTTTATGCATATTGTCCGGAGGAGCATCGACCGCATTACGGACTTGCCCGAACGTGTGTGTCTCTTTGCGTTCACGGCATGGCGCGGCTACCTGCTCATTGCACTGATGATTGGTCTGGGCCTTGCGCTGAGGAGTACATCGATCCCGGGATATTGGTTTTCGCTTCCCTACACCGCCATGGGAATCGTCCTGATCGTCGGGAGTTTGCAGTTCTATCGACAGTTTCTTATCGCCCGGGCGGGCCAAGGCTGAGCGGACCCGCCATCCCTTCAAATTCCTTTATCACGCACGTCTCAAAATGATGAAGATCCGAAATCTCATTGCCATTGGTATTCTCTCTTTTCTTTCCCTCTCAGGCTGCGCGGTGTTTCGCAGCGTCGGCCTCTACCACCCTCCACCGGCAGAACGAATTGCAGAATTCAGGTCCGATGTCGTTCAGAGAAAATTCTCGTTCGAGCTCCCGCCGCGGACCCGCGTCGACACGGTGAGGATAGATTCGATACACAAAGTCGTAGAAGTACACTTCAACGATGCATTTTCGATGATCCCGTACCGTAACGAAAACGTAAAAGAGGTGTACCGGCAGATAGAATCCTATTTCGACGGCACATTCAATGGCTACACGCTCTCGGTCCGGACCCTTCGCCGACCCATCGAACAGCTTGTTCCCAACATCTATCGCGGAAGCTTCAGAGAGTATGACCAGCTTCGCCTTCCGCTGAAGCGGTCCGAGAATATTCCGGCAATCGTGCGAAACATCAGCAAGCCCAGGCATCCTGGAAATGGACTTGCCGGGCGGACGATCGGTCTCTGGAACAGCCACGGCTGGTACTACAACCGCGACCTCGATCGGTGGGAATGGCAGCGGCCGCGGCTCTTCCAGATGGTCGAAGATCTCATTCCTACATCGTTCGTTCTGCCGTACCTGGTGCCGACGCTGGAGCAGGCGGGCGCCAATGTCTTCGTCCCGCGTGAAAGAGATTTCCAGACAAACGAAGTGCTTGTAGACAATGACAGCGCATCGACTGGCTACTCGGAAACGGTCTGGAGCGGCAGCGGATGGAGGGGGGGCCGGGATTCGGGATTTGCCGTCGGCACTCCTCCCTACGGGCCGGGTGTCAATCCATTCAGGCAGGGAACGTACCGCTCGGTTCCGGCTGATACGATCGCGAGCGCGGGTGCAACGTGGACTCCATTGATCCCTGAGAACGGCGAGTACGCTGTGTATGTGTCGTACGGTTTTTCGGAAGAGAACGCGGGTGACGCGCGCTATACCGTTCATCATCTCGGCGGACAGACCGAGTTTCTCGTCAACCAGCAAATCGGCGGCGGGACGTGGATCTATCTCGGCACGTTCAAATTCGCGGCGGGAAGAGACCGTGAAACAGGGAGTGTCGTCCTGACGAACGACAGTCGCGAATCCGGAAGGACGATCTCTGCTGATGCCGTCCGGTTTGGCGGCGGGATGGGCATTATCGCCCGTAACGGAAAAACGAGCGGACGTCCGAAGTACGTGGAAGGAAGCCGCTACTACCTGCAATTCGCCGGAATGCCCGACTCGCTTGTCTATGATCTTTCGGGCGGCAGAGATGATTACCGGGATGATTATCAGAGCCGTGCGGAATACCTCAATTATCTGACGGGCGCCCCGTTGGGTCCAAATAAGAAAAGGGATGAAAAGGGTCTGGGTATTCCCATCGACCTTTCCCTCGCGTTCCACACCGATGCGGGCATTACGGACAATGACACGACGATCGGGACTCTGTCCATCTATAGTATCCAGGATCTGCGGAGATCGACGGTGTTCCCGGACAGCGTCTCCCGGCTCGCAAATCGCGATCTGGCCGATATCGTGCAGACACAGGTCGTCGATGATATCCGGGCCAAATATGATCCGGCCTGGCGGCGCCGCCAGCTGCGGAATGCCGAGTACAGCGAGGCGACCAGGCCCAACATGCCGTCATTGCTTCTGGAACTGCTGTCGCACCAGAACTTCCTCGACATGAAATTCGTGCTCGACCCGCGTTTTCGGTTCGATGTAGCCCGGGCAATTTACAAAGGGATACTCCGCTTCCTCGCCTCGGAGCGGAATGCTCCGTATGTCGTCCAGCCGCTGCCGGTCACGCACGTCGCCGCCGAACTTGATGGTGAAGAAAACGCCCTCTTGCGGTGGAAAGCACGTCTCGATCCACTGGAACCGTCGGCGTCGCCCACGCACTACCTTGTGTATACAAGGTTGGAGGATGGTGGATTTGATAATGGAATACTTGTCGGTGAGCCGAAGGTCGTGATCCGAAATCTGAAGCCGGGAACGATCTACAGCTTCAAAATCACAGCTGTCAACGACGGCGGCGAGAGCTTTCCTTCGGAGATCGTAGCCGTCTGCCGTCAGCCGGACGGTCCAAGACCCGTACTGATTGTGAATGGCTTTCACAGGATCTCCGGACCTGCGGCGGTCGGGTCGAACGGCCTGGAGGGATTCATGCCGGGAATTGACCGGGGGGTTCCGGATCGGTATGAACTCGGTTATACCGGTGAGCAATTCGATTTTGTAAAAGCGTCCCTGTATCGATCTAACGATGGACCCGGTCATGGCGCGAGTTATGCGGACAACGAAGGAAAACCGATCGCGGGGAATTCATTCGACTATCCATTTCTCCATGGTTCGTCTCTCCGCGACTGCGGCCTCTCGTTCTGTTCGGCGAGCAGTGAGGCGGTGATTGACTCGATGGTCCGCCTCACCGATTTTACGTTTGTCGATTTGATTCTGGGAAAAGAAAAGGAGACGCATTGGCCGAAGGCGTTCGGCGATTCGGCGCAACACGTTCAGTTCCGGACATTTCCTCGTCCGCTGCAGGAAGCAATCAGGACATATACGGAACAGGGAGGAAATCTCTTCATCTCGGGAGCCTATGCGGGCTCCGATCTCTTCTCGCATCCCAGGGAAGACAGTACAAGCATCCGGTTTGCATGGAAAGTGCTGCATTTCGATTGGTCGACAGGACATGCTTCGAAATCCGGAAAAGTTTTTTCTGTTCATCAGGACATCTATCCGAAAGACAAGATTCTCTCCTTCAACACAGAGCTGAACCGCGACATCTATGCCGTTGAAGCGCCCGATGCGCTCGTACCCCGCGAAGGCAGTCAGCAGATTTTCCGATACGCAGAGAACCAGTTCGGGGCCGCCATCGGATACAAGAATTCGTACGGCGTCGTGGTGATGGGATTTCCGTTCGAGACCGTGCTGGGCGGAGAAAACCGGACGGAGCTCATGAAAGGGATTTTGAAATACCTAAGAGTTACGTCACGTTGACCATTTTCATAAGAGAAGGCTTCTGTGGCTAAATACCCATCTCTATTCAATTCTCTTTCCCCTTTGCGGCTTCGCGCCTGCCTGCCGGCAGGCAGGCCTTTGCCTGCCCGCCTCAGAGGGCACC
>DOWV01000234.1:6327-7655 GCA_003519375.1 Bacteroidota bacterium | reverse complement strand
GCCAATGAGAAAGACAAAAAATGGTGCCACCAAGACTCAAAGTCACAAAGGCCTTTCTTTAGAAGAGTAGAAAGAACTACAAGTCTTTCTTGGTGCCTTTGAGACTTTGTGGCAAAATACAAGTTTTCGACCGTGCTTCTAACTTCTCCCCACCTTGTCGCGCACGAAGTGCTGCATCTCCGCCGGGAGCGGCAATGAGAGCTCGACGAGTCCGGCATATGTACCGTCAATATACCATGGTGACTGATAGATCAGCTTTTTCACGCCGTTCTTCTCAATAGTATAAACATTCGATCGGGCGGATTTCAGAAGTTCCGCCACTTTTGTACGGCTGGGTTCGGGATGGCAATCGAGCAGGTTGGTTCCAATCAGCTTGATTCCACCATCGTCGGCGAATGACTCGCACGACTTTTCGTTCATTGCGAGGATGATTCCTTTGGTATCGCAAAGCGTAATCGCTGCGGGAAATTCGCGTGTCCAGTCCATACAGAAAATCCTCTCGAGATTTTTGTGTGATGCTTTTGGGGTGACACAGAGGTACACAGAGGAGCACATTTATCCGCCGTCTTTTTGGCGGAGAGCTCCACAGAGATAATGTCTCCGTGTCTCTCTGTGTAATGCTTTTGATTTTACTGAGTAAAGCCCGTTGCAGGCAGCGGTTCAGACGGAATCGTGCCATCGACGGCTTCCACCGGAATCGAGCGCCATTCGGCGATCTGGCGCATAATCGCGAGCCGCACCTTGTCGCGACATGCCGGCACATCTTTGAGAGAGAGCGAAGAAGTGTTGATGGGGGGAAGGATCTTGAGACGGATATCGGACGGTTCGCCGAACTTCCAGCTGTTCTTCGGAATGCAGTTGAATGATCCTTCGATGACCATAGGGAGAATTGTGGCTTTTGCCCGGATGGCGAGGTGAAACGCCCCGTCCGTAAACTGTCGCACCCGTCCATCCAGCGTCCGTGTTCCCTCAGGAAATATCATCACAGAACAGTTTTGCTCCAGGTAACGTTGTGCCTTCAACATCGCCTTTGCTCCGCTCCGCGCGTTCTTTCGGTCGACCGAGATATCTCCCGCGAGATGCATCATCCATCCGATAACGGGCAGCCTGAAGAGCTCTTCTTTCCCGATCCACTTCATTTCCCAGGGGAGATTGCTAATAAGCGGAATGTCGGCCAGTGATTGGTGGTTTGAGACCACGACGTACGGTCGACGCGGGTTTTCAACCGCTTCGCCGCTGATATGAAGCCGCCACGATGGATTGGCCCATGTCAGAGCCTTGCCAAGCCTCCGAAAGAGATACCCTGTCCGATATCGAACGGGATCGCG
>DOWV01000234.1:0-6085 GCA_003519375.1 Bacteroidota bacterium | reverse complement strand
AGTGAACGGATCAAGGATAGAACGGCAGTAGGAATTTTCTGTGTTTAACTTGACTCCCATCAAGATAGCGATTCTTGGAGTCAAACATCAACAACAAAACAAAACCCTCACCGAATTGAATCGATGAGGGTCTGTCAATACCTTCTGCTTCGTTGTGAAGATCAATCCTTTACCTCAATTGCCTACATTCACTCCAAACCCCCGCCAACTGGAAAAACGACAGTCGACGCATTCACGGAAACATTAGACTGCACCCCCGACACAATTAGATCGTCACCATTTCTAGTGACCGTGGCTGTCCCGCTCGGCGGATCCAGAAGCACCGTCTCGAACCCTGTGAAGACGCCGGTGAACGTGTATTCGCCGTCGGCGTCAACCAATTGAGAGTACGGTCTGGTTTCCAGGATCACAAGGTTCCCAAGCTCGTCAAATCCCCAGATCACGAAAGTCAGTTGAACTGTATATTTTATCGGTGCGGGATTGTAATAACTGTCGCCATGCGCAAGATGAGCAGGAACTGCCTCAGGCGCAACGCTGATCACGTGCCCGTTGTGCATAAGATCAACCTTGTCTTTGCCGCTCTTTCCCTGCGCCTGCAATGGGAGCGCGACAACCAAGCTCGCGATGACAATTAGGAAGATCCACTTGGTGAATGTTCTCATGATTCAGCTCCTCGAGTAGGAATGATGCTAGTGATTGATATTTAACAATTTCTTCGGTCGCATTCAAATCGCGCTGCGACAATGGGAGTACTTATAACACGCACAAGATATGTGCAAAACAAGGTCAAAATAGAGAGAAATTTAGTGTCACACTTGAGCAGATAGTCTTCAAAAACGATACCAAGGTCCCGCACCCCGCAAAACTCGCCATTTTGTTGTTATATATGTAGTATTTGATTCAGTGCCTCAAAAGCCTTCTGAACCAATCAGAATTTTCTTGAAACTCATTCTGAAATTTTCAGAATCCAAATCACGCAATAAAATCAATGGTTTTACGCGTCAACAGCAACCCTATGTCAAGGGAATGAGACAGCTGACTGCTGTAAGCTTCATCAAGTCGGGCACTTTAGAGCAATTCCTAACAACCAACTTCACGTGCATGGTTTCTCAAATCGGGATGGAATTCTGCGAAATCCTTGACCAACAGCGCCGTGCTGTCTTCGGTGTAACCTCACAAAAGCCTAATCCGTTCCTGCGAATCTATATATAGATGAAGCCGAAATGACGTCGTGGTCGATGTGAAGGAGGAATTCACACGAATGTTCGGCTATACCCATGCGGAGGCGGTCGGAAAACACATCAACGATCTGCTCGCGTCAGCCTCCTACCAAGAGGAGTCGGGGCGGCTTTCCCGCTCGGTGATTCACGGCGAGCGTGTCGAGCTGGACTCCCGGCGGCGACGAAAAGACGGATCCCTGATCGACGTCTCAACCCTTGGCGCCCCCGTGGAGCACGACGGCAAACAACTTGGAATCTATGCCATTTACCGTGATATCACGGAGCGGAAGAAGGCCGAAGAAGCAAGAATCCGGTCCCAGGAAGAAGCGCGGATGGCCCGAAACATCCAGATCAACCTTCTTCCCAAAACGGGACCCGGTATTCCGGGTTATGATCTTGCAGGCAGAAACATCCCTGCGTTGAACGTCGGCGGCGACTATTTCGACTTCATCCGGCTCGACGAACGCCGTGTAGCTATCGGCGTCGGAGATGTAAGCGGAAAAGGGCTGGCGGCATCGCTCGTGATGGCAAATTTGCAGGCGACGATCCGCAGCCTCGCTCTTTTCGATGCGGATCCCAAGGATTGCCTGGAGCGGGCGAACAGACTCCTGTTCCGGAGCACCGATGCGCGCACCTTCGTCTCCCTGTTCTACGGCATCCTCGATGCGGAGCGCGGCACCCTACGGTATGCAAACGCCGGGCAAGGGATGCCGATTCTTTTCCAAGCGAATGAGAAACCGGGCCATCTCAAGCTGCGCGGAATCGCACTCGGGGTCAAGGAAGATGCCCGCTATGAAGAGGAAGATATTCCGATCGCGGTGGGAGACAAGATTTTGATCTATACGGACGGAATTTCTGAGGCGATGAATGCCTCGATGCAGGAATTCGGGGAAGGGCGGCTCCAGACCGTTGTCTCCGAAAGCCGGACATCCACCTCTCTTGGACGCATTGAGGAGATTCTGGCGGATGTCAATGCGTACATTCACGACGCATCACGCAACGACGACATGACAGTAGTACTCTTGAAACGATTACGATCATCGAGGTGAGCGGTGAAATCCTTGTTGACTCAGACTCATTCATACATTCGGCAATGCAGCATAGTCCTGCTCCTTACTCTCGTAGCAGCGTCGCCGCCATCGCGCAAGACAATTCGGATGAAGGAGGCAAGAGCTTCAATCTCGGTGCCGGCACTGTCGGGATCTCGTTCGGTAATTCAGCCGTCCACAACGGACTGCGGTTCAATTGGCGTGACAGGGACGCAACGGGGAATCGCAATCGGTCTTTACGATCACGCGGAAGAGCTATTCGGTATTCAGATAGGATTGCTCAACTGCGCGGACAACAATCCTGGCTTGTTCCGCATCCTTCCGTTCCTGAACGCCCACTTCTGACACGATGGTAACAGCACTATCCGATCTCTAAAATGCGTTTCAGCTCTCTGATGTCGAGCTTGGTTTCTATACCTTGCTCGTGCCAATGTTTCTTGCAGCCGCAATAATCCAGAAGAACGCACTGGGCCGGAACTGCATAGCGTTTCAATTCCCACCCTCCGCCTACGAGCGTCGAAAGACAGGCAACTCCGACCACTCCCCGCGGTTCATCACCCGGTTTTGCCGACCAATGTGATAAGTCCGAAGCGTGCGGGAGTATAAAGACCTCGAATCCATGCTTCCCGCCAAGCGCCCGAAGCTGGTTCGTATGGCACGCCGGTGTGCAGCCTGTGCAGCGCGGTCCGTCAACGGTTCGCTCCGCCTCACATTCACCTTCGGGGCGGGCGCGCATGCATCCTGGTACGAGTACGGCGCGCCCCTTCGTCTGGTGAAACACTCCGCGGAAAGCCCGGTTCAAGATTTCGGCGCCTACCATGTTGACATGATATTCCAATCTGCTCCGGAGACAGGAGATACGGTCTTCCCGCCAATAGTATCTATCGGAGTGGAGGGCCGAGAAGCTGTCGACATTGGGCGTGTAGGTTCCCAGCGCAGAACGGCTGACCTCTTCGAACCACTTTGAAAAACCGATAGCTGCTTTGACAATGTTTTGTGCCTGTTCCGGCGCCAGGACAAGCCAAAAAGCCTGCCAGCGAATGAAGCGTACCGCATCTTCCCTCAGGTCGCCCGTGGCCTCGAGCCAGGCGATGAGCCGTTCGACCTGTGGAAGGCTCGGCAGGAATCCCTCAGGCAGCTGTTTCGGAGGAGGCATGAGAAACACGGTCATCAGCACGCCTCTCAAGACGTCGATGGCGGGCTTGATGCGCTGGTGTTTTTTTCGCCACTCGGAAAGTGTAGCCAGAGTTCGCAACGGCGCGAACTTCACTGCAAGCGCCCTGGCGCCGTACGTTCGCCAGAGCGTTCCGAAATTAAGGAGTTCGAACGTGTATTCCTCGACTGACCGAAGCTCCTCGAGCCCGTACGTGGAAAGAAAATTCCGATATTCCGCCGCAATCGGGATCAGGCTCGGCGCCGCCCGCGCGAGTACGAGATCCGTGAACTTTGCGACATCGGGATAGTACGTCAGCGACGGCTGCCCCCGCAGTCCAAGATCATAAGTGATCGGCTCTTTGAGAAGATCCGTCTTTGATGCGGCTTCCTTGTTCATCCGCATGGCGCCCAAGATAATCCTCGTTCTTACATCAGTCCACGTTTTTTCAGCAGCGGCTCTATCGTCGGTCTCTTCCCGCGGAACCGCTCGTACATCTTCATCGCGTCTTCTGAACCGCCTCGTTCCAGGATGTTCTTACGGAACGACGTTGCCGTTGCCTGGTCGAATAATCCCTTCTCCTTGAACGCTTCAAAGGCATCCTGCACCAGGACTTCGGCCCAGATGTAGCTGTAGTACCCTGAAGAATAGCCGCCGCTGAAGACATGGGCGAAAAACGGACTCCGGTAGCGGGAGACGATTTCGGGAATGAGTCCGAGCTTGTCGAGCGATTTCTTTTCAAACGCGTTTGCGTCCACAACCTTCAGGTCGTTCAACGTGTGCCAGTCCATGTCGAGGAACGAGGCGGCAAGGTACTCCACGGTGGCAAATCCCTGGTTGAATTTTCCGCTTTTCTGGATCTTGTCGATGAGCGAGGGTGGAATCACCTCCCCCGTCTTGTAGTGGCGGGCGTACGATTTCAGGACCTCGGGCTCAAACGCCCACTCTTCCATGATCTGTGACGGCAGCTCGACGAAATCTCGCGGCACGGAAAGTCCACGATACGTGATATTCGAGAGCAGGCCATGGAGCGCGTGCCCGAACTCGTGGAACAGCGTTCCCGCTTCTTCAAGACTCAGGAGCGCCGGCCGGTCTCCGGCCGGGCGTGAGAAATTCCCGACATTATACATCAAAGGTGTGACAAAGGTATCACCGACTCGCTCCTGGCGCCGATAGGAGCTGCACCATGCGCCGGCGCGCTTCCCCGCCCTTGGGAAGTAATCCGTGTAGAGAATACCGACGTGGGAACCGTCCTTGCGTTTGACTTCGAAAACCGTCACCTCGTCCGAATAGGTCGGGATGTCCTTTCGCTCAACGAAATCAATTCCATACAGTTTGCCCGCTACATCGAAGGCTCCCTGCCGCACACGATCGAGGAGGAAATACGGCCTGAGCTCGTTCTCGTCCAGGTCGTACTTCGCTTTTCGGATCTTCTCAGCGTAGTACCACCAATCCCACGCTTCCAGCTTGAAGTCTTTCCCTTCGCTCCTGACCATTGCCTGCATCTCGTCCCGTTCCAGCTTCGCGATCTTCAGTGCGGGCTTCCAGACCTTGTTCAGGAAGTCATAGACCGCCTTGGGATTCTTCGCCATGTTCAACTCGAGAACAAAATCGGCGTGGGTTTTGTAGCCCAGGATACGCGCACGTTCCACGCGGAGGGCGGCGATCTTTGCGATAATCTCTTTGTTGTCGTACTGATTACCCTGATCACCCCGCATGATATAGCCCTTGAACAGCTTTTCACGGAGCGCCCGGTTCTCAGCATATTGGAGGAAAGGAAGCATGCTCGGTTTCTGAACCGTGAAGATCCACGTTCCTCCCATCTTAGCCCTCTTCGCGGCCTCTGCGGCTCCATCAACGGCAGACTGGGGAAGTCCTGCGAGATCCTCTTTCCGGTCGACAACCAATTTGAAGTTGTTCGTTTCCTTAAGGAGATTCTCGTCAAACTTCAACCGAAGCATCGACATTTCCTCGTTGATCTTGCGGAACCGTTCTTTCCTTGCGCCGCTGAGGTTGGCGCCGCCGCGGACGAAATCCCTGTACGAATTTTCCAGGAGTCGCAGCTGCTCGGCATGAAGACGCGCCGTCTTCCGCTGTTCATACACTCTTTTGACGCGCTGGAAGAGTCTCTCGTTGAGGTTGATATCATCGCGGTGCTTGGAAAGCAGGGGCGTGACTTCGTTGGCGATCTTTTGCAGTTCGTCCGTTGTGTTCGCGCCGCGAAGACTGCCGAAGACAGCATTCACCTTGTCGAGCAGAGCGCCTGAGCGCTCCACAGCCTCAATCGTATTCTGGAATGTTGGAGCTTCCGGATCGTTGACGATGGCGTCGATTTCCTTCTTCTGCACCTCCATGCCCTTCATGAATGCAGGCATGTAATGCTCGAACTTGATGAGTTGAAAGGGAGGAGTCTTAAAGGGAGTCGTGTACTCAGTGAAAAACGGGTTGGTCCCGGTCTCGGATTGCTGGGCAGGAGAGTACGACAGGCTGAGCGTGCAGATGAAGGCAAGAAGGAACGTTCTCATGATGTTTGCTCCTCTGAAGTTGCATTGAACGGATCTCCGGAGGCGACAATATACCATCCGCAACTTTTCGAAGAAAGCCTCAATTTGTGAGGCGAGTCACGTACTGAACCCCCTGAGAACATTCCGATGGGAAGCAGG
>DOWV01000117.1 GCA_003519375.1 Bacteroidota bacterium | reverse complement strand
CCCGAAGTGGAGGAATTTCCTCTGCGCGATGCAAACAGTGCGTTGCTGGAATTGAAGATGGGCCGCATTCGGGGAGCGAAAGTCCTTAGAGTCTAACACAGCGGTCAGCAATCAGCTACCAGCAGATAGAACCCTGGCGTCGGCAATCCGCAATCTGTAATCTGCGATCTGCAAACCGCAGTCCGAAATCCGCCCCGCCACAAAACGGCGGGGGGCGAACAACACACAATCCCCATTCCGCAATCCATGTAATCTCCGTGATTCTTTGGAGACAAAGCAGTATTTTGACCGACAATCAATTCACTCCTATCACGATTACTCAGAAACTCTGTGCAGCACCGGATTGTCGTACTCCTCATATTAGTTCTTCTGTTTCTCCTCAGCTGCGCCGCTCCTCCCAAAGCGGCAAAAGATGAAACCGCAGTTGTTGCTCCCCGCCCTTCCAGACTGGCGCTCACACTCAAAGTTGCCAGTATCGATCTTTTCGGGCTTGGCCGGCGTATTGAAAAGAAGGACATTGAGAAATTCTCGGCACTCTTGAAGAAGGAACAGGTGGAAATTCTCGCGGTGCAGGGCATAACGCGGTACCCAAACGTCAAAACTCGAGTGGATTTTATCAGCGAGCTGGCGGCGTCGGCTGATATGCGACGCGCTTTCGGAGAAACGATCGACATCTCCGGACAACAGCGGGGAAATGCGGTGTTCAGTATGTACCCCATCCTGTCGAATGTGACAAAAGAATTCGACGTCCCTTCGTCATTCCTCGAATCCGCTCTTCAGGTAACCGTCGATGCGGGTGTGCGTGATGTGAGGATCGTCAGCACGCGGTTCCCCGAGAAAACAACAAGCCGCGACGTCACTTCATGCGTCCAAACGCTGCGAGGACTCCAGAAGGAGTCGGAGAGCCCATTTGTGGCCGCCGGGAACCTTCCCGTCCAGCGCAGTTCACGCGAACAAGGTGCGTTTACCGATGTCCGTTCGGCGATGGTAACAGATCCGGGGAAGGCGATGACCTCCCGCATGTGGTATGTACCCGGAGAATTGTTCAAAGTGTTGAGTGCCCGGACGGTGAAAACCGATCTGGGAACTCTCACCGTGGCAGAATTTGGATTGTATCAGCGCTCTCAACCCTAACAGCTCCATTCCTCTGCTTGAAAGATTCATGCTGAGGTGCCTATGTGGAATCTTTCCGAACCATACCTCGAAATCATACTCAGAACCGCCGTTGTCTACGGTGTGATCCTTATCGGCCTCCGATTGACAGGAAAGCGCGAGGTGGGCCAGATGACGCCTTTTGACCTTGCGTTGCTGCTGTTGATATCAAATGCGGTGCAAAATGCCATGACCGGTCCCGACACATCGGTGACCGGCGGCGTCATCGCGGCGGTCACGTTGCTGCTCCTGAATGCTCTTATCTCGCGGGTTGCCTGGAAAAACCGAAAAGCGCGGCACCTGATCGAAGGTTCCCCGACCCTGCTGGTGCACCACGGAAAGATCATCGAAGAACATCTCGCGAAGGAACGGATCAACGCGGAATCTCTCCACCAGGCCCTGCGGGAACATGGCGTCTCATCCATTTCCGATGTGAGACTCGCGGTTCTTGAAATCGATGGCTCCATCAGTGTGCTGAAGAACGATGAGATGCCGACGGTGGAGCGCCCGCATCATCATGTGAAGTTCTTATCGAAAAAGAATTCGTAGCGGAAGGAAACTTTCGATGAAAACGCGCATGGCCGTTGCAGCGCTTCTCATCGTTGTCGGTCTCCTTGCGCCGGCCTGCACGAATGAGAGCAATGACACGTTTGCCTCGTCAGGGACGGTTGTCTTTCTCTCGTTGGAGGGTGGATTTTATGGCATCTTCGATTAAGCTCTCTGTCCTCATCCCTGCCACGCCCCGGGAGGTCTTTGCAGCCCTGACCGATCCGCGCCGCATCGCTGCGTGGAGCGGACAGAAGGGAAAAGTAACTGCGAAAGTCGGCGGTACCATTGAACTTTTCGACGGATGGGTCCATGGAACGGTGCTGGAGTTCAAGCCCGGCAAGCGCCTCGCCCATACCTGGCTCCCCGGTGATTGGCCGGCCGACGCCAGGGAGTCCGTCGTTCGTTATACGCTGACACCTTCCGGCAGGGGAACGAAGGTTGTCCTGGAGCATTCCAATTTCCCCAACAACGAGACTGAAAAGAAAAACCATAAAACGGGTTGGAAGGAATTTGTTCTTGACCCGCTCAAAGCTCATTTCATCGCAAAACAATAAAGGGATTTTGAATTATGAATCGATCCGTTCTTTTTTGGGTTTTGGCAGCAGTCATCACGATCGCTTCTGCCGTTTACCAGCGCATGACCGGTCCGACGTATCCGGTTGCCGGCAGCGCGGAGCTGAACGAACATGCGATCTCGTACAAATTGAACCGAAGTCATCCTGGTCCTACGAATGCTCCGGTGGAAATCAAGACGGACGATCAATCCATTTCAGGAATGCTGTACTGGAAGCGATTCAACACCGGCGACCCCTGGACGGAAGTACCAATGGCATTCTCGGAGGGAATGTTGAAAGGCGAGCTGCCGAATCAGCCTCCGGCCGGAAAGCTTATGTACCGTGTGGAGCTGCAGAAGGGTGAAAAACAAATGAGCGTCCCCGCCGGTGATCCGATCGTGATTCGGTTCCGCGGCGATGTGCCCATCTTTGTTCTGATTCCTCATGTTCTGGCAATGTTCATAGCGATGTTGTTCTCGATCCGTGCCGGCCTGGAGTATTTCAGCAAGGAGCCGAAGCTGAAGAAACTCATCTACTGGACACTCGGGGTGCTCTTTGTCGGCGGCTTCATCCTTGGTCCGTTGATGCAATGGTATTCGTTCAACGCGTGGTGGACCGGCTGGCCGTTTGGCACCGACCTGACGGACAACAAAACCGCGGTGGCGTTTCTTGCATGGGTTATTGCCGCAGTCGCTCTTACACGGGCGAAACATCCCGAGCGATGGGCACTTGGTGCTTGTATGATCACGTTCGTGGTATATATGATTCCCCATAGCGTCCTGGGCTCCGAGCTCGACTACAGCAAGCTGGACAAACAAACCAGGCAGGTCGGATCACCCCGATAGAAAGGAATAGCGATGAAACGCCGGTCATCGGTCAGTCTCCTTGTTGTTGCCGGGCTTCTTCTCTGTGCGCCCGCGCCAGGCTTCGCACAGCAGGAAAAGAAGCCGAATCCGTTCAATGCGGAGATCGTTGGACAAGCGCAGAAGCTCTATGGTCTGGAGTTCAATGAGGCCGAGCGGGATTCAGCGTTGGAAAATCTCGCAGATCAGTTCGAGAATTATCTCAAAATAAGAGCTTTCGCGCTGCCAAACAGCGTCCCGCCTGCAATTCTGTTTAATCCCATTCCTCTTGGCTTTCAGTTCGAGAAGGAGAAGAAGTCGTTCAAGAAAAGCGAGACGCCAAGGATCGCTGTGCCGAAGAACCTTGAGGACCTTGCCTTTGCATCGGTGGGGCAGCTTGCTCAACTGATCCGCACACGCAAGATCACGTCGCTCCAGCTGACAACAATGTACCTCAATCGACTCAAGAAATTCGGTCCGAAACTTGAGTGTGTTATCACACTAACCGAGGACCTCGCCCTGAAACAGGCGAAGCGTGCCGACGAGGAAATCGCGAAAGGGAAGTACCGCGGACCGTTGCACGGAATCCCCTACGGAGTGAAAGATCTTCTTTCCCTCAAAGGGTACAAAACGACATGGGGTTCTGTGCCGTTCAAAGAGCAGGTAATCGACGAGGATGCGACCGTCATCAAACGTCTTCTACAAGCCGGTGCTGTGCTTGTGGCAAAGTTTACGATGGGAGAATTGGCGATGGGAGATGTCTGGTATGGCGGAAGGACGCGGAATCCGTGGAATTACAATCAGGGATCGAGCGGCTCATCTGCCGGTTCGGCCTCTGCGACGGCGGCCGGACTTGTCGGGTTCGCAATCGGTACCGAGACGCTGGGATCCATTGTATCGCCTTCAACCCGCTGCGGCGTGACGGGGCTTCGTCCGACCTACGGACGGGTCAGCCGCGCGGGAGCGATGGCGTTAAGCTGGTCGATGGACAAGATCGGTCCCCTTTGCCGGACGGTAGAGGACTGTGCGTTGGTATTCAATGCCATCGCCGGTCCCGACGGGATTGACCAAACGGTGCACGACGCGCCGTTCAACTACGATCCGAAAGTCGATTGGAAGACGCTGCGTATCGGTTATCTGAAGATGGATTTTGACAGTGCGCGGGGAAACAGGGCGGGGAACGATTCGGTCCTGGCGGTGTTGAGGAAATTGGGTGCGAAGCTCACCCCGATCACGCTTCCGAAGATCCCCGTGGAAAACCTCCGCATCATTCTCAGTGCGGAAGCAGCCGCAGCGTTCGATGATCTGACGCGCAGCGGCAAGGATGACTCCATGGTGCGTCAGATGAAGGGAGCCTGGCCCAATTCGTTCCGGAGCTCGCGGTTCATTCCGGCTGTCGAATACCTCGAAGCGAACCGCATCCGGTATCTTGTGATTCAGGAAATGCAAAAGTTGATGAGCGGTATCGATGTGTACGTAGCTCCGTCGTTCGGCGGCAGCAACCTTCTCCTGACGAATCTCACCGGTCATCCGTGTGTCGTTCTCCCAAACGGCTTTACGAAAGAAGGAACACCGACGAGCATCACGTTCACGGGTCAATTGTTCGGTGAGGCAAAACTCCTCGCAGCTGCAAAAGCGTTCCAGGATGCGACGGATTATCATCTGAAGTATCCAAAGCTGGAAGAAAATTGACCGCCAAGACGCCGAGAAGAAAATGAGTACGAGTCAAACCTGATGAAAGAACCAGACAAGAAAACTGATCAGTTGGCTCATGAAGTAATCGGGGCGGCAATTGAGGTTCACAGGATATTGGGCCCCGGCTTTCTTGAGTCAGTGTACGAAGAAGCCCTTATCGTAGAGTTGAAAACTGTCGAGAATCTTGCCCCGATCCATGTCGCACAGACTCTGTCTTACCTCAAGGCCACTGGGTATGCTCTTGCATTGCTCATCAATTTTAACGTTCCAGTTCTCGAGGATGGTATAAAACGCGTTGTCCTCACCTAAAGACTTGGCGTCCTTGACGACTTGGCGGTTCCATATCAATTCGGCTGATTCGAAGAAAATCCAAAACACGAATTTCCCAATCCGAAGCTTTAGACTTTAAACTCGAAACTCCGAGCTCGAAGGAGGCCGCGGACTGCCATGCCTGCTAAGAAAACTGTATTTGTCAAGATCAGCGACAATGCCGTCAAAGCGAAAACAGGCAAAACCTGGGCTCAATGGTTCACGATACTTGATCGCCTCGATGTCAAAACGAACGGCCACCGCCATGCGGCAATGAGCCTGTATGATACCTACAAACTCAATCCGTGGTGGTCGCAGGCGGTGACGATTCGGTACGAATGGGAACGCGGGCTCAGGACGGTGAAGAACCAGCGCGAAAAGATGCCACAACACTCACTTTTTAAGACGCCGGCGAAAAAAATTAAAACGACAGCCTCGAAGAAATCCGGCCTGCAGAGGAATAACAAATAGTGAAATGGATTTGAAAGCTCTCATGCTCAAACTCGGTCCTGTTGTTCTGATGGTCTTCGCTCTGAGCGGCTGCAGTTCGTACATTCAACGGATCGTTGTGCAGTCAATCGGCAAAATGACCGATCCAATCCCGCCGGCACCGCACATGATCACGACGCCGATGCTCCCCGGCGCGCAGCTGGCTGTATCATGGGTGGGACACGCGACGGTGCTGATCCAGATGCACGACAAGCTCATCGTTACGGATCCCTTCTTCACGAATACGATAGGTTTGGTGGCCAGGAGATCGGTGAAGCCCGGTCTTGATCCGACAATCCTGACCAAAGTTGATTTTACCATTGTCTCGCACCTTCACTTCGATCATTTTAATTTTGGCAGCCTGGATATGCTCCCAAAAGGTGGAGAGCTGGTCATTCCACAAGGCGCGCTTCAATATACTCCGGATCTCGGCTTCAAGGATGTCGATGAACTGAAGCCGTGGGAATTCATTGAGCGGGATGGTGTCCGCATTACCGCAGTGCCGGTTCAGCATTTCACCGGCAGGTACGGATTTGACGGTGCATGGCTGGGAACGCTGGGCTACACCGGATATGTCGTTGAGTATCGCGGGCTTGTTGTCTTCTTTGCAGGGGACACCGGCTATAACCCCGAGATGTTCAAGGAAATCGGCCGGCGGTTCAAGGTTGATGTCGCCATCGTGCCCATTGCACCCGGCGGAGGATCGGGCATCGGCGGACGAGTGCATGTTACTCCCATTGGCGCTCTGACGATTTTCAAAGAAGTCGGCGCAAAGTACATGTTGCCGATGCACCATGGGACGCTTTTCTACGGTTCGGATGCGAATCCGACCGAAGCAACCGACCGGCTGCGCGATGCCGCGGCGAAGGAGGGATTCACGGACAAAGTCATCGCCCTCGAGATGGGAGAGCAGAAGATTATCTACTGATGTTCCGACGAAATGTTGTCCGACAGTTGAACTGTCGGACATGGGTCCACTTCGACAGATCATCTGTCGAAGAACGATCAGTACCGGGAGATGGTGTCCTTTATCCGGTACACACAAAAGCCCGTCGAGTTCGTATCGATGGGCTTTTGTTTTTCCTGACTTGTTTCTATTACCCGGCTGAGGAATGCGCAAACTCCCAGCCGAGCATCGCCTTTTTTCTTGCAGGTCCCCAACGATAGTTCCCCGTCACGCCGACGGACTGTATGACCCGATGGCAGGGGATGATATAGCTGATAGGGTTCTTTGCTACAGCATTTCCCACGGCGCGGCTTGCTGTCGGCTTGCCAATACTCTGTGCTACATCTTCATAGGAAAGAACATGCCCCGACGGAATTCGCAGCAACGCCTCCCAGACCTTGATCTGAAAATTCGTCCCGCTCAGAACAAGCGGCAACGGCATCCGCCGCGACGACGCACCTCTGAAGATCCTGTCGACGTATTGCCGCGTTTGCCCTGGATCCTCAACGAGGCGGGCGTTTGGCCACCGAACCCGAAGCTCCTCACGGACTTCCTTGCGGTTGTTCCCTTGTACGAAGAAAAGCGCACAAACCCCCCGGGCGGTAGCGCCAAGCAGGCACTCACCGAACGGCGTTGGATGAAGCCCGTAATGAATCGTCAGACCCTCTCCGTCTCGCTTAAACTCTCCGGGCGTCATGGCTTCGACAGTTACGAAAAGATCATGAAGCCTGCCCGGACTCGAAAGCCCCGCGTCCATGGTGGCATCGAGTAGTGAGCGGGATTCTTTGAGCGCACGCTTTGCGTGCTCGAGCGTCAGGTATTGCAGAAATTTCTTCGGGCTGATCCCTGCCCACCTTGTAAAGAGACGCTGAAAATGGTATTCGCTGAGATGGACATTACGCGCCACCTCATTCAATTCGGGTTGACGCGTGTAATTGGACTGAAGATACGTGATGGAGCGTTCAATGCGCTGAAAATCGAGTGCTTCCTGGACAAGATTCTTGTTGCTCATCTCTGCTGCTCTCCTCTTCTTTTCTCTAACAATAGGAGAATCTCTCCGGAACATCCACCCGATTCTTGCGGATTTTCAGTGGAACAGATCACAGAAATCTCTTTTGGATCAATGGAAATCTCACGCCAAGTCGCAAAGGCGCCAAGATTCTAAGCTCCCTTCGATACTTTGCGGCTTAGCGCCTGCCTGCCGGCAGGCAGGCCTTTGCCTGCCCGCCTCAGAGGGCACCAAGGTCAGGCGGGCGTGAGTATCTTAACGAGTGCTTCACCCCATAATTCTCACTTCGTGTCCACGGCAATAAAGATGCTCACGTTCGACCCATCGCAACCGCATCGAACTAATCATTTCTGGCACCATCGACTTTCGTCGGTTTCACCGCTTCGATATATGCAGAGACGACTTCCATCGCAGCCTCTGCGATCGGGAGAAGATCACGCAACGCCGTTCGTGTCTGCTCCTGCGGTGTTATGCGAATTTGTTCGAAGCCGGCATCGCTCAACAATTCAACAAGCTCTGTTTGAGATGCCGCTCCGCCGATGCAAGCGCAATAGAGAGCGTTGTTCCTGCGGATCTGGGCAGGGAGGGGACTGGTGGCGATAATGTCTGAAACAGCGAGTCGGCCCCCCGGCTTCAGGACGCGAAATACTTCACTGAACACGGCAGGTTTCTCCGGAGAGAGATTGATGACACAGTTGGAGATGACGACATCGTAGTTGTTCGACGGCACGGGGAGCTGCTCAATGGTCCCGAGATGGAATTCGACATTCTTGAATCCGCCGCCGGCAGCGTTGTGTCGTGCCTTCGCGACCATCGCAGGAGACATATCTACACCCGTGACAAAGCCCTGTTCTCCGACGTTACGGGCCGCAATGAAGCAATCGATTCCGCCGCCGCTCCCCAGATCAAGGACGCGCTCGCCGGGCCGAAGACTGGCCAGTGCTGTCGGATTGCCGCACCCCAAGCCGAGATTGGACTCTGCGGGCACAGCATCGAGATCCCGCTCTGCATAGCCGAGCCGTTTTGAGCTCTCTTTGTTTTGCGTGGAGGGCGCTTCTCCGCCGCAACATGCGGAAGGGGAACAACCGCATGAACTGCCGGCCTGGTTCGCGATCTCGCTATAATACTGCTTTACGGATTCTCTGATTTCATCGTTCTGGGACTGTGACATGGTCATCTCCTTTTGTTCAACCTTTCTTCATAGACGCAGAAGGTTGAAAAAAGACGCAAAGAATATCTGGAAACGCACCCGAAAACATTAAATTTGCCACAAAGGCACCAAGTCACGAAGAATAATGAAATTAAAATGTGATGTTCTCAAATCCCTTGGTGTCTTCGTGACTTCGTGGCGATATTTTACGATGCACTTCCTAATCAGGTGTTGAAGGAACGGTTGCAGGGCGATTGACCATCCAGACACCCGTCAAGATGGCTGCACCGCCGACGAAGACCGCCACATACAACTCCTCCTGCAGGAGCAAAGCCGCAACAATCACGGCAACCAAAGGCTCGAGATAGAGGAGCGAGCCAATCTGAGGCGCGGGCAGCTCCTTCAGGCCGTCGTACCAGAAGACATAGGCAATCCCCGAGCAAAACACTCCGAGAAACAAAAGACTGACCCAGGCTTCTGAGGAGAGGTTCGTCACGGATTGGTAGTCGGTTGTCGTTGCGAGCCAGGCACAGGAAAAAAGCCATCCAAACAGCATCACAAAAAACATCATTTGGGTTGCGGGGTGAGTACGCAGAGCTTTGCGCGAAAGGACGGAAAACACCGCCCAGTTGACAGCGCTTATCAGGACGAGAAAATCTCCATGCGTGCCGAATTGGCCCCGGAGAATTGCATCCAGATCACCGTGAGTGACAACCAGCAGCACGCCGAATGAGGCGAGTACGATCCCGGCGATGCGGATCCAGCCGAGTTTCTCGTTCAGCATCACTCTGGCCAGAAGAGCAATGAAAACGGGTATCGTCGTAATGATCCAGGCGGTCGTCGTTGCCCGTGCAGTCTGCAATCCCGTTACCTGCAGCCACTGGTGAAATGTGATTCCGAGAAATCCGAGAAGTGAAAAGTATCCAAGTTCGCGCGGAGCCGGGAAGGCGAATTCTTTACGCGCGAGGACGATTGCACCGAGGATAAGGACGCCGATACCGAACCGAATCCAAATGACGACAACCGGTGACGTCTCACGTAAGGCAATCTTGGTGGCGATGAACGACGCGCCCCACACGAGGACCGCAAACGTGGCTTTTGCCAGGGCAACAGTACGGGGATGACGGGTATTCATCGCTGCAGGAAAGAAATGAAGAAAAGAGACTTTCGAAGATACGGAAAACTCAAGCTTGTTGCGATGGTGTACAGCAGGAGCAGTCGCGGGGATGATAATCGAGGATGGTTCCGTACCTGTCGAATTCAATGTGGCAGCACTGCATCAAGAGGTCTTTCAGGAGCTGACGCGCGCGCTGGACCCGCGACTTCGCTCCCGAGAGTGAGAGACCAAGCCGATCAGCCAGTTCTTGCTGGGAAAGGCCTTCGAATTCGGTAAGGAGCAATGCTTCTCGGTAGTGATCGGGGAGTTGATCGATCATGTCCCGAACCCCGGCGGAAAACTTCTCCATCACATTCTCCTCGTGAGGTGCTTCAGCCGGTTCTTTCGCTTCCGGTGATTCGTGCGAGGAGAAACGACTGCGGTAGTGATCGGCGATCGCATGGCGCGCGATCTGGAAAATCCAACTCTCGAGCTTTGTTTCATCGCGGAGCGTATCGACGCGGGAGTGAATTTTCAGAAACACGTTCTGGAGAATGTCATCCGCTGCGGACTGGTCTGAGACACGCTGAAGGATGAAGAGCTTCAGGCGCGAGCTGAGTGACTTGAAAAGCTCTTCCGTTGTATGGCGAGGCCGGCTCAACAGGGGAATTCCTCCATCGGGGACGGTCGTTCCTTGCCGGAAGGGCGGCGCAGGAAATCTTCGAGGCGTACTTTGACAACAGGCCACTCGCCGATGATGATACTGTAATAAGCGGTATGGCGAACGCGGCCGGTGTACGTCATCATATGATTTCGGAAAATTCCCTCTTCACGGGCACCGAGGCGGAGGATCGCCGCGCGCGACCGCTCGTTCAACGAGTCAGTCTTCAATTGGACCCGGATGCATTCAAGGGATTCGAATGCATGGCGGAGCATGAGGTACTTCGCTTCCGTATTGATTGCCGTGCGCTGCCAGTCTTTTGTGATCCAGGTCCAGCCAATTTCGACCCCCTTGTGGACCATATCGATATTGCCGTAGCGCGTGCTGCCGATAATCCTTCCCGACTTCCGCTCGATCGTCACAAACGGTAACGCCGTTCCCCGCTCCTGCGCGTTCAATGCCTCTTCAACGTATGTCCGCATTTCTTCCGGCGTCCGCACGGCCATCGGCGTCCATCGCCACAATTCAGGATCCAGGCCGACCTCGCAAAGGTCGGGCAGGTGCGACCACGTCATGGGTTCAAGCAGCACGTGAGTTCCCTTGAGTGTGACAGGCTGTACCGAAGGGAGATTGTTCATGAGATCGCCGGGTTGATGAACATCTTCTGCATGTTACGATTTCTTCTTCTGATGGACGGGCTTGAAGAGGCCGTCTACGCGGGCTCCGAGAAGGCCGGCTCGAACAGAGCGCTCATCGGCAAACGACAGATGCCGGATCATGGCCGGTGTTAACACCCTGAATTTATTGACCACGTCCAGCTTTTCGACGATCGCATCCCGAGCTCCATCCCGCACCAGCCAGTCCAGAGGATCGAAGGTTCTCAAATCGAGCGGTCTGGTGTAGGCCCGAAGCGTTTTTTCGCCTATGGAATTGAAGAAATCTTCGAAATAGGAAAGCACCAGTTCCCGTATCGTCCGAAACACGGGTTCACGGTAGCGAAGGCCGGTGAAGTTTGACTTCGCGACGGCTCCCCAATGTCCGCGTGCTTTATAGACGGCGAGTATGTGGTCATCGTCGTTTTCATTGGGGATCAGGTCAACAATGAGAGGCTTATGGCCGATGCGTCGCAGCATGGCGGCGGCGAAAACGGCTCCGTCGAAGCAATGACCCTTGCGATCCTTCAGGACACTCAACGGACACCGATACCGCACCTCTTCACTGTATTGCACGCCGT
>DOWV01000333.1:7110-7685 GCA_003519375.1 Bacteroidota bacterium | reverse complement strand
CTCCTCAGCATCTTTCGCGACACGACGGAACGAAGGCAATTAGAACAGGCCCTGGAACGCGAGCGCGGCCTGCTACGCACCGTGATTAATAACTTGCCCGATCGAATTTTTGCAAAGGACATCGAGAGCAAATTCATCGTCAACAACGAGGCCCATCTTCGGGCCCTCGGAGTCGGGTCACAGTCGGAGACCACCGGCAAAACGGACTTTGATTTTCGACCGCGCGATCTGGCCGAACAGATGTTCCAGGACGACCGGGAAGTGATTGACTCAGGGAAACGCATCGTGGAGAAGGAAGAGCGGGCCCACGATCAATCGGGGAATGCTACCCGGCTGCTTGTCACCAAGGTTCCGATGTGCGACAGGAACGGCGGGATCATCGGACTCGTAGGCATCAGCCGGGATGTCACGAGGCGTTTTGAGGCCGAGGAAGCGCTCAAAGAAAGTGAGCGAGCGTACCACGAACTGTTCAACAACGCCGTCCAGGGGATGTTTCGGAGCACCGTCAAGGGCAAGCTCCTCACGGCCAACGCTGCGCTCATCAGGATGCTGGGGTACGACTCATCCGAGGAACT
>DOWV01000333.1:4312-6896 GCA_003519375.1 Bacteroidota bacterium | reverse complement strand
GGAGTCTGTTCCAACGTCGCGCTCACCCTTAAACGGCGTGATGGCGGCATCATTCACGCATTGGAACATTCACGCGCCATACGGGATGCTGCTGGAAACGTCATCGCATTTGAAGGCATTCTTGAAGACATCTCGGAACGAAGAGCTCTCGAAACCCGGGTGCAAGAGCACCTTTCTGCGCTCAAAACGTCCCAGGAGTCTCTTGCAGAGTTGAATGATCAGAAGGACCGTCTTTTCTCGATCCTGTCACACGACTTACGATCTCCTTTCACAAGCATCCTCGGCTTCTGCGAAATCCTCCTCGACGCCAACGAAAACGTTTCGGAAACTGACCGGAACGATTTCATCGGTCATATCCAGAACTCGGCACGACTGCAGATGGCACTCCTGAATAAGCTGCTTATCTGGTCTCGTCTGGAAACCGGGCGAATCAAATTCGATGTCAAGGATGTGGATCTTTCAGCGATCGTTGCCGCAAGCGTTTCATCACACCTCGGGATAGCGAGACAGAAAGAGATTACCCTCCAATCAAATCTTCCCCCTCTCATGAAGGCACGGGGAGACGAAGTGATGGTCACTCAGGTATTTAACAACCTGATCAGCAACGCACTCAAGTTCACTCCGGCTCACGGCCTTATCTCCATCGATCTCCTTGAATCGAAGGAAGATCAGTGGATTCTGGCAGTGAGGGATACCGGAGCCGGAATTCCCAAAGACGATTTCAAAAAGCTGTTCAAAATCGAGGAGAATTTCTCGCGGAAGGGATTAGCCGGGGAAGAGGGAACCGGGCTCGGCCTGTCCGTTGTGCACGAGATCCTCAAAAAGCACTCCGGCGCGATCACGGTCCAAAGCGAAGTCGGCCAGGGAACCACCTTCGTTCTTCGGTTCCCGAGGTTGATGGAAAACATAGAGCAAAGCGCGCTCGTCGTCGACGATGACGAAGGTGTGCGCGTCCTGCATTCACGGTATCTCAAGCGCATTTTTCCGGACTCACGGATCATTCAGGCATCCAACGGGAAGGAAGCGCTTGAACTTGCGAAGCGGTACCATCCCCGCTTGATCGTTACCGATTACTCGATGCCTGAAATGAATGGATTTGAATTTCTCAGCCAGTTGAGGCAGGAACCGACGACAACGGAGATCCCCGTGTTCGTGATCACCGGGAAAGACTCGACTGCCAGCATGGAAGCCATGCGTCTCAGCGGCGCCGCAGCAGTACTGACAAAGCCAGTCTCGTCAACGCAACTTCAATCGGCGATCGAGAAGTTCATGGCCGATAGGATATGACGCAGGTGGAAGTCCGTCCCGCCTCAGGTAGAAGTCCGTCTTCCTACATCGATCGACCCTGGTCAGAAGACGGACTTCTTACTTGATAGACGGACTTCTCGCTGGGCTCGCCAAGGAGCCTCCTCTCAATCTCATCCCTCATTCTTTCCTCAACAAGATAGTCCATCACGAAGTCCCGATACTGCGCCCCGCAGGCGAAATGCTCCGATCTCACCTTCAGACAACTTTTCCTGCTCTGCACCGAGTCTGAAACCCATTCACTGTAGTCTGAATACTCCCACTGCTCGGGGCACTTGACCAGGCGGGCAACAACCGGATTGAGATGAATATAGCGGCAGACGTGAATGAGATACTCATCACTGTCTATCAGCGTCGCCTGCGTATTGCCTTGGAAGAGGTACCCAGAGCGACCATGCCACTTGTTGAACGCCCTGACATAGGAGGTCGTAAATCCTCTCAAGACATTCGAGAAGTCTGAAGCGCCATCGAGCAACACGATCGCATGGTAGTGATTGGGCATGAGCGCATAGGCAACGAGTTGCGCGGGAGGTCGATCACAGTACTTGCGGAGGCGTCGCAGGAAGAATGCATAATTCTCCGGTTCGAGGAATATCCGATGCCCGTCGTTTCCACGGTTGTAGATATGATAGTAGTTTCCAGAAAGGAACTTCATGCCAGACGGCAGATTGACGGCGTGGTTGCGTAGCAAGAAGTCCGTCCACGAGTAGAAGTCCGTCTCGCCTCAGGTAGAAGTCCGTCTTCTTACATCGATTGACCCTGGTCAGAAAACGGACTTCTTACTTTGGAGACGGACTTCTTACCTGATCGGACTTCTATAATATGCAAAGAAGGAGGGATGCCTGCTTGGAAATGAGTTGGCAAAACATGGGGAAGAAGTCCGTCTCGCCTCAGGTAGAAGTCCGTCTTCCTACATCGATCGACCCTGGTCAGAAGACGGACTTCTTACTTGAGAGACGGACTTCTACTCCGGTTCCTTGATCCGGTACGACCGGATTTTATCATAGAGTGTGTTCAATCGGATTCCCAGGATCCCGGCAGCGAGGTGCTTGTCCCAGTTCACCGAAGCCAGCACTCCCGCCACGTGTGCTTTTTGCATATCAAGAAGTGAAAGTGCCGATCCCGCCCGCGCGCCCGTGGCACTGCTGCCCGAGGCAGCCTCAGAGAGCAGGGGTGACCGAAGCGGGAGTGCCAGATCGTCAAGACGAATGAGATCCTCCTGGGATAGAACATCGGCACGCTCGATCACATTCGCCAGTTCACGCACATTGCCGGGCCA
>DOWV01000333.1:0-4120 GCA_003519375.1 Bacteroidota bacterium | reverse complement strand
GAGAAAATAGTCAACCAACAACGGAATGTCCTCTCTGCGGTCCTTCAAAGGCGGTAGCTGCAAGGTAATGACATTGAGCCGGTAGAAGAGATCTTCGCGAAAACGCTTCGCCTCAGTTTCAAAGCGCAGATCTTTGTTCGTTGCAGAGACTATCCGCACATCCGACTTCAAGTTCTTGTTACCTCCCACGCGCCGAAACTCGCCTGTCTGCAGGAAACGCAGTAATTTGGGCTGAATGGACAGCGGCATCTCACCGATTTCATCGAGGAACAGAGTGCCGCCATCAGCAATTTCGACCAATCCATCTTTGGCTGTTCTCGCGTCGGTGAAGGCCCCTTTTTCGTGACCGAACAGTTCACTCTCCAGCAACGGCTCAGGAATTGAAGAACAGTTGATCGCAAGAAATGCCTGCTCTTTTCTCAGGCTATTGAGATGTATGAGGTTTGCGACGAGTTCTTTTCCGGTGCCGCTGTCTCCCTGGATGAGAACTGTGGAATCGGTGGGGGCTGTCCGGTACGCGAGATCGAGCATCATGAGGAGAGATTTGCTCACACCTACAATATTGGAGGGATGTGTGCGATCAGCAATCTGACGCCTCAGCGCTCTGGTTTGAATGAGCAGCCGCTTTCTCTCCAGGGCTCTTTCGATGAGCGCAAGAAGGTCATCAGCCTCGTATGGTTTCGTGATGTAGTAGTACGCGCCAAGTTTCATGCACTCGACTGCGGTCCGGACCTCATGAACAGCGGTGAGCATGATAACCTCTGTATCAATATGCTGGTCCTTGATGAACTTCAACACCTCGGTGCCATCGATATGGGGCATCATGATATCAAGCAGTACCATGTCGAACGGAATGGTCTGCAACATGTCGATTGCAACCCGGCCATCAGGAGCTGTATTGGTGTAATACCCTTCGAGTTCCAGCAATCGCGTGAGCGAGTGAAGAAGAGCCTCCTCGTCATCGACGGCAAGTATGGATATCACGGTTTTTTCCATGGCGTCTATCTCCTGAAGTCCAGCGCCTCACGAACAGCGACTATTATTTGCTCGATCTTGTATGGTTTGTGAATGAATTTCACCGCATCCGACTTGAGGATTTCCGCTTTCAGGGCAGGCTCAATGTAGCCGCTGGCCAGGAGGATCCGGGCCTTTGGGTTTATTTTCTGCATCATTCTGTATGCATCCCAGCCGCTCCGTTTAGGCAACCCCATGTCGGATACGACGAGGTCGATCTCTTCCGCGTGTTCGCTAAACCGCATGAAGGCTTCTTCGCCATCGGATGCCGGGATGACCGTATATCCTTGCATCACCAGCAGTTTCACAAGGAGATCGCGAAGGATGTCCTCATCCTCTACGACGAGGATTGTCTCCGTGCCGCGCGGCAGATCCTCCTTCGGTCCCTCTTGCTTTTCGGTGGGCATAATAATGCCCTCGGGGACCGGGAAGTACAATTGAAACGTTGTCCCCGCGCCAGGGGCGGACTCCACATCGATAAACCCCCTGTGAGCCTGAAGAACACCATAGACCACCGCCAATCCCAAACCCGTCCCCTTTCCTTTTTCTTTGGTCGTGAAGAATGGTTCAAAGATATGTTGCCTGGTTTCCTCGTCCATCCCGGTGCCGGTATCTTTCACGCTGACCTGGACATAGTGATGAGCCGACGCTGTCGGAAACTGTTTTGACACATCGCTCCCCGTTACCAGATGGGTAGCGAGCGCGATGACCCCCTGTCCGTTCATTGCATCGCGCGCATTGACACAGAGGTTGAGGAGTGCCTGATGAAGCTGCGTCGGGTCCAGTAAGACAACGGGGATGGTCTTGTCCAACTTCTGCGTGATCTCTAAAGTCTTTGGAAATGTCTCCCCCAGCATCTTTGTCAGTTCCTTGATCGCCAGGTTGATGTTGACGGGTTCAATCTCTGTCTCGTTTCTGCGCGCAAATGTAAGTATCTGGCGTACGAGCGAAGCTCCGCGATCCACCGCTCTGGTGATCGAGAAGATACTTTCATCGAACTGTTCTTTGTTCTCCCGCGTGCGCTCCAGGAGTGCCATATGCCCAAGAACGATTCCCAGGATGTTGTTGAAATCATGCGCTATGCCTCCGGCAAGCGTACCGATGCTCTCCATCTTCTGAGCCTGAATGAACTGAGTCTCAAGCAACCTCTGACTCGTCACATCCCGGATGATTCCCCGGTATTCCACGATCTTCCCGTTCTTATCCCGGACTGCCGTCGCTGTTTCCAGAGCCTGGATTATTTTGCCATCAGCACGTTTGAAAACCACCTCAAAATCCTTGACAAACCCCTCGTGCTCCATCTGGAGGTCGAAGCGCTGCTTCATGCCGGGATCGGCGTAACCCATCACCAGGTCAATTTGCGAGAGCTCCTCCGTGGATCCATACCCGAAGAGCTCAATCCCGGCCGGGTTCATGTCCAGGAGTTTCCCATCGGCCGTACTGATATAGACAACGTCCTTCGATTCCTCAAACAGGAGTCTGTATTTTCGTTCCGATGCGCGCAACGCTTCCTCTGCTTTCTTACGCTCCGTGACATTTCGGTTTACCACGAGAATCCCGATCTCTTTCCCAGAACGATCCTTGACGAGAACTTTCGTGGTAAGCTTGCATTTTTCGATCTCGCCCGTCATCGGATTGAGTACGATGTTCTCGAGGTTGACTATGGGGCGACCCGAGGTCAGAATGGCGTCTTCCTCCTCGAAATGCATCGCGGCGAGTTCCGGGCTCATGAAGTCAGCGTCGGTCTTTCCCATCATATCCTGAATTGACCGGGCGCCGATCGCCCTCACAATGCCGCTATTTACCACAATGAACCGATGGGCGATGTCCTTCAGGCAGATTTCATCGGGGATATTCTCGAGGAGGGTGAGCAAGAGCGTGCGCTCTTTTTCCAGTGCTGCGTTTGTGCGCTGGATCTCCGTGATGTCCCGATTTATCCCGACCAAACCGACGACTTTTCCCCAATCGTCCTTCAAAGGGATCTTGGAAATCAGGATCGAGCGTTCGATCTCGCCACTCAACGGGTTGATCCGTGAATCCCCCACTATGTTGAGGTATGGAAGCCCGCTTTTCAGAACTGACTCCTCCTCTTCCCTCGCCCGTAGTGCAAATTTCTCCGGAATCAGGTCCTCATCACGTTTTCCGATGATTTCCGACGAAGGTCTCTTCAGCGCTCGCATGGTTCCCGGATTCACCAGGACGAACTTCCTCTCAATGTCTTTGACACAGATCTCGTCGGGGATTGCATCGATGATCGTGCGCAGGAGAGTTCGCTCTTCGTCCAGGCGTTTCTCAGCCCTTTTTTGTTCCGTTACATCATAGAACAAACTGAGGAGCAGTCTTTGCTGTCCCGTTGTTTCGATGTACGAGCTGGAAATGTGAAGGTAGATGGTTTCGCCATTCCACAAAGTCCCCGAGATGAGAAGATCAGAGAGGGTTTCTCGCGCTTCGAAGCGTTGATGATACAAACGGAGATCATCATCGGGTCCCTGCCTCTGATAGGCAACCGAGAGGGACTTTCCCACTAAATCTTCACGAGAAAGCTTCATCAGCCTGCAGAAAGCAGCGTTCACGTCAACAATCCGCCCTTCCCGATCCGTCAATCGCATTCCGTCGGCAGAATTGTCCCACACCGAACGGAAACGCTCTTCCGATAAGCGAAGATCGCGTTCGGCTTCCTTGCGCTCGGTGATGTCCGAAGCAATTCCGTCGACACGAATGAGCGTTCCGTCCTTTGCGAGCGTCGGCGTTATTTTTGCCTCAATCCATCGCGTTTTCCCCTGCGGGTCGATGATTCGAAATTGGTGGCCAATCTTTTTCCCCGCAGAAAGAAGGGGAAATCCCGCATCAACGATGGATTTATCTTCTGGAATTATGAGCCGATACCACAGTTGAGAATCTTTATAAAACTCTTCCGGGGGATAGCCGAACACCTCCATGTGGGCAGGAGATACCTGGAGCATTTTGTTATGCACCATATCAACCGCAAATAAGGCTTCGGGTAAATTATTATACAGGTGAATCAATTGGCTGTAAGCAATTTCAAGGTCCTGTTCCGCTCTCTTCCTCTCAGTGATATCCTCAGCGACACCGACGAGCCCGGTCG
>DOWV01000047.1:24655-25238 GCA_003519375.1 Bacteroidota bacterium | reverse complement strand
GGCTCTCGGGAACTTGTCAGCCAGAAAACGAGTTTTCTGGAAATACGATGAAGATCCGACTAACATGGAAAAGGAAGGTTGAACTTGATTGCACAGAATTTACGCGGTTCGCGGTTCGTTTTCGTTCTGGCGGTGACATTTGTGTGGACGATTTTCGTTGTGCCCGGGTGCACTGACATGGGGAGCGCCTCGGTGGTTGATGATCCGGTAACAACAAATCCGCCCCCCGGCCAGCCTGTTTCGTTTGCAACACACGTTCTTCCGGTCTTCCAGCGTAACGGATGCACGTCATGTCACGGAGGGAGCGGCGGACTGTTCGTCACGTCCGTCGCCCAGCTCCTCCGGGGCGGAGATCACGGTCCGTCAGTCGTATCGGGAAAAGCGGAAACCAGCATTCTGATTCGCAAACTTTCTGCAGGTCCCCCGTTCGGCGAGAGGATGCCGCAAGGCGGCCCTTATCTTCCGGACAGCACCGTTCAACTCATCGCGCGATGGATCAACGAAGGTGCGAAAGACAACTGACAGTGCGTGGGAAAAGAGCTTTTCGCCACTCCCGCAACCATGATAATTTCGAAAAGAGCGG
>DOWV01000047.1:20932-24512 GCA_003519375.1 Bacteroidota bacterium | reverse complement strand
ATGCCGTAAAGCGGCAAAAGGCACAAAGACACGAACAAAAGGAGATCAGGTGAAAACACGTTGCATGCTTGCTTTGCTCTCAATCTTTGTCACAATGTGTGCAGTTGAAGCGGCCGCCCAGGAAAGCGCCAAGTCGAAAGAAAAACCCCGGCTCTCTTACGCCAAAGATGTTGCTCCGGTCATTGACAGGTTCTGCGCCGGTTGCCACAATGCCGATGAAGAACACCCGAGTGAGCTCTACATGGAGACGTACGAATCGCTCATGAAGGGGGGCAAACACGGATCTCCCATCAAGCCTGGCAGTTCCAAAGAGAGCCTTCTTATGCAGAAGATGAGCAAAGAGCCGCCGTTTGGCAAGATGATGCCTCCTCCGAAAAAGAGGACCCCGACACCGGAGCAGGTTGAACTCATCCGCGCCTGGATTGACCAAGGTGCCAAGAAGAACTAGGCATTGGTCAAACAAAAATCCGAAAATCGAATGAAACTCCAAATCCTACCCTGGTGAAGAGGTGAGAGTCTTTCATTCGTGCTTCGGATTTATTTCGGATTTCGGATTTAGTATTTCGTATTTTTCTAACCGCACCATCTATGAATCTCATTTCCACTACGCTCATACATAAGATCAGACCTCCTTCAACGACCGGATCCGAAAAGCCTCCGGTGCTGGTATTGCTCCACGGCCGGGGGACGAACGAGGACGACCTGCTCGGCCTGGTCGAGTATCTCGATCCGCGGTTCTTCGTCATCAGCGCCCGGGCTCCGTTTCGGTTCCAGGATGAATCCGGGGGATATACGTGGTACGACCTGCGTGAGGTCGGTTCCCCCGTGCTGCAGCAATTCGATGCGAGCTACCGCAAGCTGATCCAGTTTCTCGCCGACATGAAAGCCGGCTATCCCGTCGATGGGGAACGGATGTTCCTGCTCGGTTTCAGCATGGGAAGTGTCATGTCATTCGCGGCGGCATTGACGGCGCCGGGCCTGGTGCGCGGAATTGTCGCTCACAGCGGCTACGTTCCGGAAAACACGAACCTTTCATTCGCATGGAACCGGCTTCACGGACTTTCGGTTTTCGTTGCCCACGGTATTCACGATCCCGTGATTCCGATCGAGCACGGACGGCGGGCTGCCGAACTCTTGAAACAAACGTCAGCCGATGTCACCTACAAAGAATATCCCATTCCCCACACCATCAGCGAGCAAAGCCTCTCCGATCTCTCCGGCTGGCTCCAGAAAAAGCTTGCTGTTCCTGCCGATATGAAGTAGATTCAACCCACCGTTTCAGATCTCAACGCTTACCGACCTTTCCTTGCATCAGTGAAAAAACGAACGCGAAAGAACACGGCGACGTCGTCCTTCGGCACTTCGGGCCGTATCAGCCACGACTCGTCCCGGTTCTACAAGAGTCGTCTCTACGACAACGCCGCGGCAGTCCTGCCTGCGGCCGCCCGCGAGCAGGCTCTGCCCGAGAGCGTCGTCAACCGCATTTTTCGGAAAAGCAGTGAATCGATGACGGAGCTGCCGGACAACTCCGTGCACCTCATGATCACGTCTCCTCCGTACAATGTGTCCAAAGAATACGATGAGGACCTGACGCTCGACGAGTACCGTGCGCTACTGTACCGGGTGCTCGGAGAAACGTACCGCGTCCTCGTCGACGGCGGGAGAGCTTGTGTCAATGTCGCAAACATCGGCCGCAAGCCCTATATTCCGCTTCACGCATTCCTGACCGAGGATCTGATCAAACTCGGCTTTCTCATGAGGGGCGAATTGATCTGGAACAAGGCGGGAAGCGCCGGTCCCTCCACCGCATGGGGGAGCTGGAGATCGGCCAGCAATCCCACGCTGCGCGATGTCCATGAGTATATCCTGATCTTCTCCAAAGGCTCCTATTCCCGGGTCAGGGAAGCGAAGAAAAGCACCATCGGGCGGGACGAATTCCTCGAGTACACCAAGAGCATCTGGACGTTTCCCTCCGAATCGGCGAGGCGCATCGGCCACCCGGCTCCTTTTCCTCTCGAATTGCCGCGCAGGCTCATTGAGCTTTACAGCTTCTCCGGTGATGTTGTCCTCGATCCCTTCGCCGGGAGCGGCTCGACTTGCATCGCCGCTCTGCAGGCAAAAAGGCTTTATGTCGGATACGAGAAAAATGCCCGCTATCTGAAACTAGCGGAAAAGCGGATCCGCGCATATCTCGATGACCTCTCCGCCGGTGTTCAAAAGAAATAATTGAGTGAAAAAAACTCTCGCGGTATATTTTTCGATCACGACCCTGATTCCATCACAACCATTCAGATCCCGACCGAACGAAAGCCATCATGAAAACACGTCTCAGTATCTTCCTGGCCATTGTGTCCATTCTGCCGCTCATTCTTTTATGCCAACCGTCGCGAAGGCCTGATTCTCCCGCTGCGGCCGTGCTCGATTCACTCAAGGCGCGCTACGCGCCCGATGACCGGGTCGCGATCTTCCAGGTCGGCTGTCTCCAGCAGGGGAGCATTGTCGTCGTGAAGGGTGAGGTCGACAATCCAGAGGCCAGGGACGACGCCCTGGCTGCGATCCGAAAAATCTTCGGAGGGGAGGTGCTCGACAGCATCAAGGTTCTTCCCGATCCGCAATTCGGCGACAAAAGATTCGGGATCGTGGCGGTGAGTGTGGGAAACGTGCGCACGACTCCGCGTCATCCGGGCGGCATGGCATCGCAGGCGATGATGGGAATGGCGGTCAGGTTGATGAAAAAGCAGGGGGAGTGGTACTATATTCAGATGCCCGACAGATACATGGGGTGGCTGGAATCGAACGCGATGAGGATCACCGACGAAGCAGGCATCGAGGCCTGGAAGCAGGCGACCAGGGTAATCGTGACCGCCTACTTCTCCGTCGTGCGTGAACAACCGATCACAGATGCCCAACCGATACGAGATGCCGTGGCGGGAGATCTTATGAAGCGGCTTGGCACGAACGGCTCGTGGGTCTCCGTCGAACTTCCGGATGGAGCCACCGGTTACATAGAGAGCTCGAATGTCGAAGATTTTGTCAGCTGGAAAAAATCCCGGAAACTCACGGCGGAGAACGTGGAGAAGACGGCAAAAACGCTCTTTGGTGTTCCCTACCTGTGGGGAGGGACATCTCCGAAGGGGATGGACTGTTCGGGATTCACAAAGATGGTGTACCGGCTCAACGGCCTTGAGTTAAGCCGCGATGCGGACCAGCAGGCTCAGGGTGGAGACGAGATTGAGCCGGGGGAAGAGTTTGAGAACCTGAAGAAGGGGGATCTCGTTTTCTTCGGGCGGAAGGGAACGTCGGAGAAGCCCGAGCGCATTTCTCACGTCGGAATTTACCTTGAGAAGAGACAGTTCATTCACACGCCCGGCGGTTCGTGGGTCAAGTTTAACAGCTTTGATTCAACTGCTGCCAATTTCAGCGAAGGGCTCCGGAAGAGCTTCGTCCGTGCCCGGCGGTATATTGGATCTGCAAAAATCCCGGAAGTTCCCAGGAAATGATGATGCGCTGAATCGAACACTGAAGACACAGATGCTACAGAATTACACGGACTAAATTAAATATCTGTGAGTGTCAGTTA
>DOWV01000047.1:0-20840 GCA_003519375.1 Bacteroidota bacterium | reverse complement strand
GTCAGTGTGCGATTATGAGGATCAGCCTTGGGAATCGAACACAGAGAACACAGACGCTACAGAATTCCACTGATATTTTATAGGGTTTTCTCCTGTGTCAGTCTCGTAACATCCGTGTAGTCAGTGTGCGATTATGAGGATCAGCCTTGAGAATGGAACACAGAAGACACAGATGCTACAGAATTACACAGACTAAACTAAATATCTGTGAGTGTCAGTTACATCTGTGTTGNNGTCACCTTCCCGTCGATCACCTTCGTCCCGTCGAACACATCGTTGCTGATGAGCAGTGCCCCGTCAAGGTCCGCAAAATCGGCCATCGGCGAGAGATGCGAAGCGGCAGAAATGGCGCACGAGGTTTCGGTCATGCAGCCGAGCATGACTTGCATCCCAAGCGACCGCGCGAGTACCAGCATCTTGTGGGCTTCGCGCATGCCTGTGCTTTTCATCAATTTGATGTTGATGCCGCTGTAGACGCCGTGAGCCTTTTTCACATCGGGAAGCCGTTGTACCGCTTCGTCGCCGAAGATCGGCACAGGGCTTCTTTCGGTCAGCCACGCGTTGTTGTCGACCTGCTCCTTGGGCATCGGCTGCTCGACCAGGACGACGCCTTTCTCCTTCAGCCAGTGTAGCATTTCGAGGGCCGCGGAGCGATCTTTCCATCCTTGATTCACATCCGCCGTGATCGGCTTGTCCGTCACCGACCGGATCGTCTCGATCATCATCTTGTCCGTATCGCGGCCCAGTTTGACCTTGAGAATCTTGAACTCCGAAGCTTCCTTGGTTTTTTGACGGACGACGTCTTCCTCATCGATGCCGATGGTAAAAGAGGTAGGGGGAGTCAGCTTCCCGTCGAAACCCCAGATGTGATACCAGGGTTGGTTCATGATCTTTCCTATCATGTCGTGGAGCGCAATATCGACCGAGGCCTTGGCTGCCGGATTCCCGGGGGCGAGGCCGTCGACATATTCCATGATCGTCTCGAGATCAAAAGGGCTCTCGAATTTTCCGAGGTCCACTTTTGACAGAAACGCGGTGGCTGACTCGTGGGATTCGCCAAGATAGGGAGGCATGGAAGCCTCTCCGTAGCCGGTGATGCCGTCATAGTCGATTTCGGTGAGAACCACCGGCGTCGTCGTCCGTGAGCTTGTTGCGATGGTAAACACATGTTTCAATTCGAGCGTATAGGGGCGGAATCGGAGTTTCATACGCGCGTTGGAATTCATACGGCTCGATGCTTCAGCGACGAGCAGGCCGGGAAGGCCCGCGCTGAGTGACGCGCCCGCGAGCAAGGTTGATTTCAGGAACTCTCTGCGATTGTCCATTGGTCATCCTGGTGGTGAAATGGTTGAGCGGCATCACAAGGTAGGGAAAAGGGGAATCATTTTCAAAGCGGTTACGTTGGAGAAACCGACCGTACTTCTGAATGCGGTGCGCGCACCGGTTGACTTCCTGCGCAGGTCTCTGTACCTTGGTGCTGACTGAAAACGGCAGCGGAAAAATGAAAACCAGGAAAAAGCAAATTCTCGTTGTGGACGACGAGCCCATCTGGCTCCGGAGCATGGCTGCGGAACTGCGCAAAGTGGGGTACCAGGTGAAGGAAGCCAAGAGCGCCGACCAGGCTCTCTCGCTCCTCGTGAAATATCGCCCGGATCTCATCGTCAGTGATCTCCGTATGCCGGATATGAACGGCTTCGATCTGCTCGACAAGATTCGTCACTCTCCCAGCATCTCCGCGACGCCTGTGGTGTTCTTTTCTGCGATCGATGATTTCCATGCGAAGAAAGTCGCCCGAGAGCTCGGGGCCACGGCATGTCTGCTCAAGCCCTACGACAAGCAGGACCTCATCGGACTCCTCAAGCAGTATCTCCCCCGATAGCGCACGTATGATCCGTCCTCGATGAGCTTCGCTTGCTATTGAAGCCCCGTCGTGGTACTTTTTTGAGAGGAAGGGTCGCACCCTGGCATGAAACTAAGAAAGCTCTTCAAACTCCGTACATCCCTGGGCCCTGTCGAACAGGCTCAGGTGGTCGCATCCACGGCGGTGGTCGTCACCATGGCCACGATCGTGAGCATTCGCCTCTTCGCAGTCGGAAAGACCATCGATTGGCTCCTCTTCGGAAGTATCATCGCCACCGGTATCTTCGGATTCATCAATGTGTTCTTCACGCTGAAATACGGCCAGCAGCTCGAAGAGCAAAAGCGTGAGCTCCTTGCACTGAACACCATCGCAGAGGCTGTGACTCATTCTGTTGAGATCGACGTCCTTCTTCGGGAGGCGATCCGGGAAATCCGGAGATTACTTGAAGTCGATTTCGTCTGGATTTATCACGTCGAGGGAGGAAAGCTCATCCTGAGGCAGTCTGATGGTGTCGTGCCGCCGCCGCAGCATGTAATTGAGCCGAACACGGAAGCGGACGACAAAGACATTCTCTGGGCCCGTCTCCCGCGTGTCAGAAGGAGGGGCGTGAAGTGGACCTCGAAATCCGATTGGTCTTTTGGCGTCATTGGAGCGTGGGGCTCGGTTCCGATCAAAGTGAAAGACCATTTCGCCGGAGTCCTAGTCGTCGCAAGCAGGGACCGTACAGCCATACCGGAAAAGCAACTGGGTTTGCTGGCCGCATTTTCGAACCAGATCGGCGTGGCGCTGGAAAACGCGACGCTCTTTGAAGAGCTGAGAAATTCCGAAGTACGGTACATGGACCTCTTCGAGCACTCACCGGACATGTACCATATTGTCAACAAAGATGGCGTCATCATCAGCTGCAACCAGACCGAGTCCGATCGCCTCGGATACCGGAAAGATGAACTCGTCGGACATTCCTTCCTGGGAATGTACCCTCCTCTCTACCACGAAAGAGCCCTCAAGCTTCTGAAGGAGGTGTTTGACGAGAATCTCAGTGTCTCGGGACTCGAGGAGCAACTTGTGTCGAAGGCAGGCGAAGTGATTGATGTGAGCGTGAGTGCTTCGATCATCTACGATGCATCCAGGAAGCCTTCACTGATTCGTGTTGCAGCGCGTGACATCACCGAAAAGAAAAAACTGGAATCGAAGATCATGCACGCGCAGCGGATCGACAGCATCGGAAACCTGGCCGGCGGCATTGCGCACGATTTCAATAACATCCTGACGTCGATTCTCGGCTCCACCGCAATCATGAAACGCAAGATGCGGAAGAACAACGCGTGGTATCACTTTGCGGACATTATCGAAACCGCCGCGAAGCGGGGAGCCGGCCTGACACGTCAGCTGCTCACCTTCGCGCGGAAGAGCACGCCTCAGTTTCGTCCGATCCTCGTCAATGACATCATCGAAGAAACGCTCCGGCTCTTTGAGCGGAGCATCGACAAGAGTATCGTCATCAGGAAAGTGCTGGGCAATGATGTGGCCATCATCAAAGGCGACGACGGCCAGATCCAGCAGGCGATTCTCAACCTCCTGATCAACGCCCGCGACGCCATGCCGAACGGCGGAACCATCCTGATCAGCAGTCAAGTCGTCACTCCGGAAGTTCAATCCACCACGGTGTTCGGTGAGGCGCGTTCCGGGGAATTCGCGTCGATCGTGATCAGTGATACCGGCATCGGGATGAGCCAGGCGGCCCAGCAAAGAATCTTTGAGCCATTCTATACGACCAAGGAAAAGGGAACCGGTCTTGGATTGTCGGTGGTGTACGGAGTCGTAAACTCCCACGGAGGGTTCATCTCCGTGCAGAGCGATGCCGGCCTGGGTTCACAGTTCTCGATGTTTTTCCCGCTCCTGGCCGACCGGGAAAAATTCCAACGAACACTGAAGAACCAGAGACTCCGGCAGGGAGACGAGCGGATCCTCGTCGTCGACGATGAGGAGCACGTCAGGGAGTTGATCAGCCGGATGCTTGAGCATCTCGGCTACAAGGTGGAAGCTGTTCAGGGCGGCCTGGAGGCGCTCGCAGCTGTCGCGAAAAAGGCGCGGTTTGACGCCGTAATTCTCGATATGAACATGCCGAAAATGAGCGGGAAGGAAACCTTTGAGCGATTGAAAGAAGCGAAGCCCGACCTCAAGATCGTCGTCTCGACGGGGTACAGCAACGCAAGTCTCGAGCCGTCCGCCCTTCATAATCTTGTTGATGGATTCCTTCAGAAGCCGTATCAGATGGAAGAGCTGTCGAACGTCCTGCGGGAAGTTTTTGACGGAAAACGCGACGGATCCTGAGACAGACCATCCTCTGCGGCTCTGTATGGGACGTCGGGGCGCATCATTGCAAATCGGTGAAATAATTGCTACCATTTTTCGGATAGAGTCATAACCCTCCTTCTGAACAACCGCATAACGCATTCAATACCTGAGCAGTATGAGCCTTGAGTCATTTGGCGAGGAACTGAAGAAGTATCGCGAGCAGCGGCAGATCACCCTTGCTTCAATTTCCGAGATTACGCGCATCAGCGAAAAGATGCTCGAATCGATTGAGGCGGGGAAATTCTCCGTTGTGCCGCAAGCCTACATCCGCGCGTTCTTGCGCGCCTATGCGCGGGCAATCGGCCTTGACGGTGACGAGACACTTGGACGGTATGACGCCGTCAACCAGGAAATTCGCTCAGCAGCCGAAGTATGGGTGAACCGCGGCAAGACCCCGCCGCCAAAGGTTGAACGAAGCGTCGAAGATACCGTCGCGCGGGCTCCGGGAGTCTCGTTTCCGTCGATGCTGATCGCCGTGGTAGCTCTGCTGGCGGTGGCAGCCGTCATCTACCTTGCCAATCGCGGGGAACCTGCGCCGACCGAGGCACCTCTCTCCAAAGTCCCATTTGACCGTGCGATTCACGAATCGGAGGCCGCGGTCTCCCAGCCTGAAGCTGCACCTCCGCCGGTGCTCCAGGCGGCGCCCGTGATCGACAGTCTTCGGCTTGAAATGACGACAACAGATTCAGTCTGGATTTCCCTGGTGATCGATGGCGCTCGCAAGGGCGAGTACTTGTTTCCAGCCGGACGTGTTCGAAGCTGGGCCGCGAAAGACCAGTTCGTCATCTCCATGGGGAATGCCGCCGCTGCAACATTTCGTCTGAACGGGAAGGAACTCGGAGCCCTCGGCCGGCGCGGTGCGGTGGCGCGCAACCTCCTCATTACCCAATCCGGTGTCCAGCAACCTCAATAGCATCACTGAAAGGTCATGGCAGGTAGCGCGAGCATCGTCAAACGTCTGGAAGGACTTCGCGCGCAGCTGCGTGAGCACGACTATCGATATTACGTCCTCGCGCAGCCGGCCATCGCCGATGAAGAATATGACCGCCTGCTGCGCGAGCTCCTGGACCTTGAGTCAGCGCATCCGGACCTGGTGACGCCCGATTCGCCAAGCCAGCGCGTGGGGGGACAGCCGACGAAGGAATTCCCGACGGTCGTCCACGACGTGCCAATGCTCAGCCTCTCGAACACGTACAACGAGGAAGAAGTCCGGGACTTTGACCGTCGTGTCGGTTCCGCTCTCGGCGACGAGACCTACCGCTATGTCTGCGAGCTGAAGGTGGACGGGGTAGCCGTGAGTCTTGTGTACCGCGATGCCATGCTTCTGCGCGGGGCAACACGCGGAGACGGTACGCAGGGAGATGACATCACGCAGAATCTGAAAACGATCCGCTCCGTTCCGCTGCGCCTCATGGGGAAAAAGAAGGGACTGGCGGAATTCGAGGTGCGCGGGGAAGTGTTCATGAAGCGCGACGATTTCCGACGGATGAATGCCGAACGGGAGCTGGCAGGGGAGAAACTCTTCATCAATCCCAGAAACTCCGCGGCCGGGACGCTTAAACTGCAGGATCCCAAAGTCGTTGCCTCGCGACCACTCAATTTTGTCGCCTACTACCTCCGTGCCGGCAGCGGCACATTGACGAGTCATCACGACAACCTCGCGATACTCCGTGATCTCGGATTCCCGGTCAGTCGCGAGACGCGGATCTGCAGGAATGTCGAAGCCGTCGTGGAGTACTGGAGAGATTGGGAGACGCGCAGAGACAGCCTTCCCTACGACATCGATGGCGTCGTGGTCAAGGTGGACGCCCTGCGGCATCAGGAGCGATTGGGCACCATAGCGAAAAGCCCCCGCTGGGCCATCGCATTTAAATTCGCTTCCCGCCAGGCAACGACGACGCTTAAAGCAATAACGCTGCAGGTGGGGCGAGTGGGAACCATTACGCCTGTGGCAGAGCTGGAGCCGGTATTCCTGGGCGGCACGACCGTTTCGCGGGCCACCCTCCACAACGAAGACTATATCAAAGAACTCGATATTCGCCCCGGAGACACGGTTGTGGTGGAAAAAGGGGGGGATGTCATACCGAAGGTGAGTTCGGTTGTCAAGGAAAAGCGGAAGGGTGGAACGAAGCCGTTTACCATGCCTTCGGAGTGTCCTGAGTGTGGATCGAAGATTTCCCGGCCGGAAGGAGAAGCAAGCACCTACTGCGAAAACAGCGAATGTTCGGCCCAGTTGCGGGGTCGCATTGAGCACTTCGCACACCGCGGCGCAATGGACATCGAAGGTCTCGGCGAAGCTGTCGTTGATCAGCTTGCGGCTCTCGGGTATGTGAACAACTATGCAGACCTCTACGAGCTTCATCGCAAGCGAGGGGCTCTCATCAAGCTCGATCGCTGGGGCGAGAAGAGCGTTGAGAATCTGCTCCTGGCTGTCGAAAAGAGCAAGGAGCGCCCCTTCGGCCGGCTGTTATTCGCTCTGGGTATCCGGCACGTGGGCACCAGTGTTGCTCAGCTGATCGTGGATCGGTTCCAGTCGATGGAAGCGCTGAAGAATGCAACGTTTGAAGAGCTTCAGTCGGTCCAGGGTATAGGGCCGCGGATCGCTGAGAGTATCACACGGTTCCTGGAGGACAAGCATAACAGAAAAATCATCGAGCGCCTGGCGAAGTCGGGTTTGACGCTGGAAGAGAAAAAGAAGCGGAGCACACGCCAGACGCCCTTCACGGGAAAGACGATCGTCCTGACCGGCACGCTCGCGGCATATGGACGCGAAGAAGCCAAGGCACTCGTCGAAGAGCGTGGCGGGCACGTCTCCTCCAGTGTCAGCACCAAGACAGACTTCGTCATCGTCGGCCTGGACGCCGGCTCCAAGCTCGACAAAGCAAAGAAGCTCGGAATTCGGACGCTTGAAGAAGAGGAGTTTATCAAGCTTCTCAAATCCGGATAAGGGTCGTTCCGTACGATGATGCCTTATCGTTTCCGCTTGCCGGTGGTCGGAGCTGTCATCGCAAATTTTTCGGAGTTCGAGTAACAGGCATGTTCGAAGCCAACAGATTGAAAATCGGCACCCTCTTTGCGCGGTTCCATTTTCGCACCGCGCGGGATCCCATTGTACGCTTTACAGAAGCGATTACCCAGGCAAGGAGACCGATTGTCTTTTTGCCGGAGTCCGCCAGTGAAGCGTCGAGCATTGAAGGCGTTCTGAAGTTTCTCGCCCAGCGGTTTCATACGAGCAAGGTGACGCTGGTTGCCCGCAAGGAGGTGGTTTCATCGCTCCCCGACCACCGTGGATTTTCCGTTCTCATTTTCACGCCGGAGGAACTCAACGCGTTGTTCCTTCCCCGGGCAGAGTTGCTTCGAAAGATGAAAAAGAGTACATTCGATGTAGCGTTGGACCTTAATATTCGCTTCGCGTTGCCAAGCTCCTATCTGTGCCGCGCATCAGCAGCGCCGCTTCGCATCGGATTCGTCAAACCGTACGCTGACAGTTTCTACAATTTTCAGGTTCAGACCGGACAATCAAACAATCTCACTCACGTGTATTCCCAGTTGCTGAAGTGCATTGAAATGTTCTAGCGGTACCGTGCCATCGTCATCAGGTCCCACCCGGCGGGTCGCCATGGCAAGAGGAGGATGCAATGCAATTTGAAGTGAAGAAAAACGGTGATGCGACGATTCTCAGGATCAAGGAACGCAAGCTTGATGCCAGCGTCTCTCCGGAGCTCAAAGGCGAATTCCTCGTTCTCTGCAATCGTCAGACCAAGAACCTTGTCATCGACCTGACTGATGTTGAGTTTTGTGACAGCAGCGGGCTCAGCGCCCTCCTGATCGCAGAGCGCAAGATGCGGGAAAACGGAGGAGTGGTGAAGCTGGCCGGACTGCAGAAAAAGGTCCTCTCAATGATTCGAATATCCCGCCTTGACCGGGCGTTCCGCATTCATGACACGGTTGCCAAAGCGCTCAAGGCGTAAGATTCTCACCCTTTCCCGGCTGCCTGTCCCTCCCCGGACCATTGCCGGGCCTTTCCTGCACCGCCCCCTCGGAGAATGATATGGGTTTTTCGGGCCTGGACTATGCCATCGTCGGTGTCTACCTCATCGGTGTCACGGTCATTGGGACGTGGATTGCCGGCAAACAGGAAAGCACGCGCGACTATTTCCTTGGCGGCAAAGAAATGTCGTGGTGGTCGGTCGGCTTTTCGATCGTCGCAAGTGAAACCAGCACCCTCACGTTTATCAGCATTCCCGGTCTCGCCTATACCGGCAACATGCATTTTCTCCAGCTGGCGTTCGGCTACTTCATCGGCCGATTGCTGGTGAGCGTCGTCTTCATCCCCGCGTACTATAAGGGGGATCTCGAGACCGCGTACGATTTCCTCGGCAAACGGTTTGGAACGTCCCTGCGGAAATTCACGTCTTCCGTCTTCCTGGTGACAAGAGTTCTCGCATCCGGCGTCCGGCTTTTCGCCACCGCCATTCCGGTTCACCTCATCACGGGCCTGGACTATTCGACCTGCATTCTCCTCATAGGCGTCTTTACTCTCGCGTATACGTACCTCGGCGGACTCAAGGCCGTCGTCGCGATGGATGTGGTGCAGCTCTTCATCTATCTGAGCGGCGCTGCGGCGGCGATGGGGATCATCATTCACCAGCTTCCGAATGGCTGGGCAGATGTCGTCAGCTTCGCGACTGCCCATGGAACCAACAAGTTCGCCTTCATCAATCTTACGCTGGGAGACAATCTCTGGGACTTCCTCGCCACACCGTATACACTCGTCGGCGGTATCCTGGGCGGGACCTTTCTCACCATGGCCTCCCACGGCACAGATCAACTCCTGGTGCAGCGTCTCCTCGGGTGCAAATCGCGCTGGGACAGCCAGCGTGCGCTCATGCTTGACGCCACCGTCATCGTGCTGCAATTCGCCTTCTTCCTGATCCTCGGCCTCTGTCTTTATGCATTCTACGGCGGTGTGTCGATCCAACAGCTCGGCCTGAGCGCCTCGGATGAGGTGTTTCCGAAGTTCATCATCGAAAACCTGCCCACGGGAATAGCCGGACTCGTTGTCGCCGGCGTCCTTGCTTCCGCGATGGGGACCCTTTCATCCTCCATCAGTTCCCTTGCGTCGTCCACCTATCTCGACCTCTTCAAGTTCACCGCCAGGGGAAAAGATGTCAGCGGTGAGGCAGCAATGCGATGGTCGAAGCTCTTTACGCTGATCTGGGGTGTCATCCTGATCGGCGGTGCGATGTTGTTTACCGATACAAAGAATCCTGTCGTTGAGCTTGGTTTGAAGATCGCCTCGTTCACGTACGGCGGATTGCTCGGCACGTTCTTCCTGGGCCTCCTCTTCAAAAAGACCGAGATGAAGGATGCGTTCGTCGGATTCGTGTCGGGGATCATCGCTATGACAATCGTGCTGTCGATGACGAGAATCGATTTTACATGGCACACGTTCATCGGAGCCTCGGTCACCATCCTGGCCGGAAACGCGAGCCGCTGGCTCCGCTCGCGCGTGTTAGCACACAGATAAACACTGATGTAACTGATTCACACAGATAATGAATTATTGTGAGTATCTTTACCATCTGTGTATTCAGTGTGCTACTACGGAATACTCCTGGATAGTCGTATGGCGAAGATCGCCCGCATCTCGAAGCGCAAGACTCCGGAAGAAGCGACCGCGCTCGACAAACAGATCCGCATGTATTTCAATTTTCTCCGGCTCGAAAAAGGTCTCTCACAACATTCTCTGCACTCCTACCGGTTCGACCTGACGAAGTATAGCGTGTTCCTGACCGGCGTCAACATCGATTCTGCTCGCGCAGTAACTGAAGCCCATCTCGGCAAATTCCTCGTAACGCTCTCCGATCAACGGCTTTCGGCCAGCAGCGTTGCGCGCATTCTCTCGGCCGTTCGCGGATTTCACCGGTTCCTCGTGGGAGAAGGCATCCACGACGATGATCCGACCGACAACATCGATGCGCCGAAGCGCTCCAAACATCTGCCGGGTGTTCTCTCTATAGCGGAAATCGAGTTGATCCTGAAGCAGCCGGATACGCGTGAACAGCTTGGCCGGCGTGATCGCGCGATTCTCGAAGTTCTCTACGCTACCGGCGTGCGTGTCTCGGAGCTCACAAGCCTGAAACAATCCGACCTGATGTTCGACTCCGATCTCATTCTGGTTTTCGGGAAGGGCTCAAAGGAACGCCTCGTTCCCATCGGGAGCTCGGCGGTGGAGTGGGTGAAAAAATATCAGAGCGAAGTACGGATCCATCTGGTCAGGAGCGGAAAATCACTCGACGTTCTGTTCCTGAACTATCGGGGCGGGAAACTCTCACGGGCGGCCCTCCGTGATATGATTGTGAAATATGCCCGCATGGCCGGCATCAAAAAAGAAGTCCATCCTCACACATTCAGGCATTCATTTGCGACTCATCTCCTGGAAGGCGGCGCCGATTTACGCGCGGTGCAGGAAATGCTCGGGCATGCCGATATCTCGACGACACAGATCTACACCCACATCGACCGCGAATACCTCAAAGAAGTGCATCGAACATTTCACCCGCGTGGATGAGCCAGCTCCCCGCACGGTCCCGCTGATTTCGCCGATGGAAAATGTCACAGAGGAGGCGGGGCGGGCAGCGGTTCCTCATTCTTGAAAAGTCCGACGATTTGCATCAGGACAGTGAAGAGCAGATAGGCCATGGCCGAAGCGAGACCGCCGTTGAGCGCTCCCATGGTAATGGAGCCGAACCTTGACGGACGCTGCAGGACGCGAAAGGAGTCCAGGATCCCATCAAAGCGCTTCCTGTACTCGGGATACTGGTCGATGAGAGCCGAAGAGGTGATGATGTAAGCCCGGCCCTTCCCGGGAACGAGCGTCTGGGCGAACTGCATCTCGAAAGATCGCAACTCCGATGATCCGCTCCCTCCGGAAGATCCTTCCGTCCCTGCTCTCTCCACCCTCATCTTCAGGCTGCCGCGGCTCGTAAATTGAGCCGATGTCAACTCGTCGACGGTGATCAGTTCTGATCGCTCCATTCTGTAGTTGTCCAGCATCCTGCGGAATCCTTCACTGAGCACTTTCGCTCCTTCTGCAAGCTGTTCCTCGTTCAGCTCCGGCATCTCTGTCTTCATGACGACGACGTTCACGGAAGGGGAAAAGTCTGCGTTCTCCAGAACCTTGATGAAGCCCACCTCTGTCTGCTGCGCAGAGAATCCATCCCTCAGCATTTTGGGAAACCGGCTCCCCATCTTGTCAAACAACTCCTGATAGTTCTCCGACGTGAGAACAACCCAATCCGGAGGCGCAAGCATGGAGAAGCGGTTCGCAGCGTTTTCGTATGAGCCTTCGAGGGGAGGAAGGCCCTCGGGCGAGTTGAGCCACCAGAGAGCGAAACCGAGCAGGATGGAGACGAACAGGGCACCGAGAATCACAACCGCTGGATGTGCGAGAGGTCCTGAAGCGGAGCTCGTCGCTGAGCGGGCGAAACGCTTCGTCTGGTTTGCCGGGGAGGACGGAAAAATGAACCGGCATTTCTGACATTGAGAGAAGACATCCGGTTGTTCGTTACCGCATTTTGGACATGTCGTCATATGCCATCCAAAGTTGTGTGAGAATAGCGGAAGGGAAACCAACGGCTCGAAGTGGGCGAAAGATAGGAGTGAGGCGACTGAAAGTCAATTTTTACCTAAAAGGAACGTTTTGAGGATAGATCGTGAGTCAATGTCACAACGGCCGCGCCATCAAAACCTGGAAAAGGGAAAAGAAGCGTGAAACTTGAGTTTCTTGCCAAATTTTGCTAAATAAAGAGGTAGAACTCCCGCAAGCGCCCATCGTCCGCTCCTGGCGGGCAACCTGCGGGAGTTTTTATATTGAAACGCCAGGCTTCGCCTACGAAAACATGAATTCTCAACGCCGCATTCTCGCGCTCGCAGAAGGGCGATTCAGTCCCTTGAAATCCAAAACCGCCAACGGCGCGATCGCGTACTTGCCGGGGGAGGTCGTCGCTGTCATCGACAGCACAAAAGCCGGTCTGACGGCACAGCAGGTATTGGGGTATGGCGGACACATACCGGTGGTGCGCACCCTCGAAGAGGGACTGAGCCTGAACCCGTCCCATCTTTTGATCGGCATTGCGCCGTCCGGGGGGCATTTGCCGGAGGCCTGGCGGGAAACGATCGGCGAAGCTCTGAGAGCGAAGCTTCACGTGATGAGCGGGCTTCACACGATCCTCTCCGATGACGCGGAGTTTATCCAGCTCGCCCGCGAACACCATGCAACGCTGACCGATTATCGCAAAATCCTCCCTGAATCGGAGGTCGTGGCAAAGGGAACATGGCGAACGCGGAATGCGAACGTCATACTGACCGTCGGGACCGACTGCAACATCGGCAAGATGACGACGATTCTGGAGGTTCATAAGGATCTCGTGCAGCGCGGGTTGAAGGCTGATTTTATTGCAACGGGACAAACCGGTATGATGATCCGCGGACGCGGGGTTGCGGTCGATTCGCTTATCGGCGACTACATCGCCGGAGCCATTGAACTTGAGATCGACCGGTCCGTTGAAGAAGGGTATGAGTACATTCTTGTTGAAGGACAGGGTGCATTGACCCACATGGGGTATTCCGGCGTAACGCTCGGACTTCTCCATGGAACGATGCCCGATGCCATGATTCTCTGTCATCAACCGACGCGGGTGAAGGATGATTACGGTTTGACGCTTCCGGATTTGAACCGGATCATCGATCTTCATGAACGCGTCGTCAGGTTCTTCCAGGAGACCGACGTGATCGGTATTGGTCTCAACTCCGTCGGCCTCACAGACGGTGAATCGCAGGCAGCCGCGGAGCAGATTAGAAAAGCGACTGGACTGCCGGCTGTTGACGCTTTTCGTTTCGGACCGTCACTGCTGACGGACGCCGTTACCAGGTATTTCGCACCAACATCCTGATCGGATAAGGGAAAGGAAACCGTGGACGCATTTCGCTACCAGGACAACGAGCTGTGCTGTGAAGACCTGCCGCTGAAGGAATTGGCGGAGGAGTTCGGTACGCCCCTCTATGTCTACAGCAGGAATCAGATTCTCCAGAACTACAGAACGGTGGCGGCGCCCCTCGCGGGCCTCGATCATTGTGTGTGCTATGCATTGAAGGCGAATGCAAACCCGGCCTTGCTCAAAATGCTCGCCCAGGAAGGAAGCGGAGCTGACGTCGTTTCCGGCGGAGAACTCCAGCTGGCTCTCACGGCCGGCTTCACCCCGGAGAAGATTACCTTTGCCGGTGTCGGCAAGCGGGACGATGAGATCGAATTCGCTCTTGCCACCGGCGTCTTCTCCATCAACGCCGAATCTTCGCAGGAGCTGCAAACAATTTCGCGGATCGCGTATCGCCTGGGGAAAACCGCACACGTGACGCTGAGAATCAACCCGGACATCGACGCGCAGAGTCACCCCTACATTACGACGGGATTGAAGCAAAACAAGTTCGGAATTCCGGCCGAAGAAGCGCTCACCGTGTTCAAGTACGCAGCGTCGCTTCCGAACCTCTCCACGATTGGTGTCCACACGCACATCGGATCGCAGATTACGAAAGTGGAGCCGTTCATTGAAGCGGCAACGTTCCTCGTCGGACTGACGAAATCGCTGCGTGAAGCGGGATTCCCGGTGACGCATATCGACCTCGGAGGGGGATTCGGAGTGCAGTATCAGAACGCCATCATGCGCGAGGGACTCCCCCAGGAGCCGGAAATCACGCCCGCGCCGCCCTTGAGCCAGTTCATCGAAGGTATCCTTCCTGTGCTGCGGGAGAGCGGCTGTTCCGTCTGGATCGAGCCGGGAAGGTCTATTGTGGCCAATGCCGGAGCCCTGGTTACGAAGGTACTCTATACGAAGGAAAACGGAGCGAAGAAGTTTGTCATTGTCGATGCAGGCATGAACGATCTTATCCGGCCGAGCCTCTACCACGCGTATCACCAGATCGTTCCTCTCACCATCCATACGTACGAATACGAGAAGGTCGATGTCGTCGGTCCGATCTGCGAGACGGGCGATTTTCTGGCGCGTGAGCGGACCATGCCAAAGGCAAAGCGGGATGATTACCTGGCAGTCCTGACGGCGGGTGCTTATGGGTTTTCTCTTTCGTCGAACTACAACGCGCGGCTTCGTCCTCCCGAAATCCTTGTGAACGGCGAGAAGATAAGAATCGTCAGGGAGCGGCAGAAATTCGAAGATTTGATGAAATAAACTGTGAGCGGGGAAACAGAGATGAAACTGTATGATGTGGCGGTTGTCGGCGCAACGGGTCTGGTCGGCCGAAAGATGATGCAGGTGCTGGAGGAACGCAAGTTCCCGGTGAACCGGCTTGTGCCTCTCGCGTCAGAGCGCTCTGCGGGCAAGGAAGTGCGGTTCAACGGAAAGGCGGTCAAGGTTCAAAAACTCGAGCCTCGAAGCTTCGAAGGTGTCCACGTTGCCTTGTTTTCAGCGGGGGCAGGCGTGAGTAAGGAATTCGCACCGCATGCCGTGAAAGCCGGGGCGGTCGTCATCGACAACAGCAGTGCGTTCAGGATGGATGAAGACACGCCTCTTGTCGTTCCGGAAGTGAACCGTCATGCGATTTTCCGCCACAAAGGCATCATTGCAAACCCGAATTGTTCGACGATTCAAATGGTGGTCGTTCTCAAGCCGCTGCATGACCGGTTTGGGATCAGGCGCGTGGTCGTCTCGACCTACCAATCAGTGACAGGTGCGGGTCAGCGCGCGGTTGCCCAGCTTGAAGACGAGATCGCGGGCCGGCCCCTGCGTGAGAAGAAGTTTCCCTACCCGATTGCCTACAATTGTCTTCCGCACATCGATGTTTTCTTCGACGACGGCTATACCAAGGAAGAGATCAAGATGAAGCTGGAGACGAAGAAAATCATGGAAGCGGATGTCGAAGTGACTGCGACGACCGTGCGAGTCCCGGTGCTGGGAGGTCACAGCGAGTCGGTGAACATCGAATTCGAGAAGCCGTGCACGGTGTCCGAAGTGCGCTCTTTGCTTCAACGTGCTCCGGGTGTCATCGTGCAGGACGATCCTGCAAAGAATCTCTACCCCATGCCGCTCAATTCATACGACAAAGACGAGGTCTTCGTGGGGAGGATAAGAAAGGACGAGACGATACCAAGCGGCATCAACCTTTGGATCGTTTCGGACAACATCCGTAAAGGAGCCGCGACGAATGCTGTCCAGATCGCCGAGGCTCTCATTGCGGGAGCATAACTGGTGAAGGAACCCGTCATGAAATCACTGTCACTCGTCTGCATGCTTCTGTTCGCCCTTCTGGTTGCCGCGTGCGGCAAGAAGGACGATCGTTCGACAAAGAGCGGCCAGTCCTATCATTTCGTCGGTCAGGTGATGGCCATCGATCCTCCGTCCGGGCAGATCACGATCGCCCACGGGGACATCCCGAATTTCATGAAAGCCATGACGATGCCCTTTGTCGTCAAAGACACCATTCTTTTCCGTGGGATCAGTGTCGGGGATTCCGTGCACGGTGTCCTCGTCGTCCAACGGCCCGAAGTGTGGCTCGACAGTCTGGCTCTCATCCCGAAGATGTAACGAACCTCGCAGCGACGTCCGGAACCGGCCAATTTCCGATAATCACAGCGGGAACTTTAAATTTTGTCACGAAGTCTCGAAGACACGAAGAACAGAGTTGAAAGTCCTTTGTTTTTGGAAATACTTTGTGTCTTCGTGGCACTTCTTTTTCGCTGAAACTCTCTCCCCGTGGAGAACTCTGTGAAGCTTGATTTCCGTGAACGGTTACGACGCGGGCCCATTCTTTGCGATGGAGCAATGGGCACGCTGCTCGATTTGTACGAGTACTCGGACCGGCCGCACGAAATCAACAACATCAAGAATCCCGATATCGTCGCCCGTGTTCATCAGGAGTACATCGATGCAGGGGCCGAGATTATCGAAACAAATACCTTCTCAGCCAACCGCTTCCGACTTTCGCAGTTCCACCTGCAGGATCGGCTCAAAGAGATCAACAAGGCCGCGGTCGAAATCGCCCGCCGCGTTGCGGGAGATCGTGTCTATGTTGCCGGGTCGGTCGGGCCGACCGGAAAGCTTCTTGAGCCCATAGGCAAAATCAAGCTCCTGGAAGCCCGGGCTGCTTTCAAAGAACAAATTGAAATACTCCTGGAAGGCGGCGTTGACCTTCTCATCCTGGAGACGTTTGTCAGCCTCAATGAGCTCGATGAGGCGATCACTGCCGCGAAAGAACTCACAAAACTCCCGATCGTCGCACAAAAGGCCTTCCCTGAGGATGGGAGTATTCTCTCGGGGACGTTTCCGTTGGAAGTTGTCGAGCATCTCCTGAGCCGCGGTGTCGATGTCGTGGGAGCGAATTGCACGGTTGGTCCGCAGCGCATGTTCAGCATCATCCGGACAATGTATAAAGATGGTGTCATCCTGTCTGCCCAACCTGCCGCAGGCATCCCGACGCTGCAGGACGGCCGCTCGGTGTACCATACCACGCCGGAATACCTCGCTACCTATGCACGGGAATTGATCCAGTCGGGTGTGACCATGATCGGGGCTTGCTGCGGCTCGACGCCGGCTCATATCAGGGCCATGCGCAAGGTCATGGACGAATTAGCGTCACAGCCGGTAGCATCGGTGGCGGCTCCGAAGATCGGATCCCCTGCAGGTGAGAAGATCGCCCCGGTAGCGCAGCCGGAGCAAGCGCCTGACAACCGTTCAAACTTCGCCCGCAACGTCGGCAAGAAGTTTCTCGTGACAGCTGAATTGGACGTACCGCGCGGCGTTGATATGTCGTCTGTGATTGAAGGCGCGAGGTATCTGCACCGCCACGGTATTGACGCCATCAATATCACTGATGGTGCCCGTGCCCGCCTTCGTATGAGCTCCGTGGCCCTTTCCACCATGATGCAGCAAGAGGTGGGGATGGAGGCCATGACGCATTTCACTGCCCGTGACCGCAATTTGATCGGCCTTCAGTCGGAACTCCTCGGAGCCCACGCCCTGGGTCTGAGGAACGTCCTTTGTATCACCGGTGACCCGACCAGCATTGGTGACTATCCGCATGCGACATCGGTCTTTGACGTCGATTCCATCGGGCTCATTCGCGCTGTCCGTGCAATGAATGAGGGGCGGGATCTCATGGGCAACACGATCATCCAGAAGACATCATTCCTGATTGCGTGCGCTGCGAATCCGAAAGCCGATGACATGGACCGCGAAGTCGACCGGCTGGAAAAGAAAATCGAGGCAGGCGCTGAAATTGTGTTTACGCAGCCGATATACGAAATGCAGACGCTTGAGCAATTCATCAAGCGGTGCGAAGAATGGCGCAGACCGGTGATGCTGGGATTGTTGCCGCTGCGGAGCTATCGCCATGCGGAGTTCCTGCATAATGAAATTCCTGGAATGGTAATTCCTGAGAGTATCCGGGAAGCTCTTCGGCGGGCGGGGGACAGGGCGGCGGGCGTTGGCGTGCAGCTTACGCAGGAGTTCCTCAAAGAAGCCCGGCACCTCGTCGCGGGAGCCTATCTCATGCCGCCCTTCAAACGATACGATGTGGTGCCTCAGGTGCTCGAAGCGGTGAGGTGATGAAGTGGTAAGCGATTAGCTGCCTGCCCCGAGCGAATACGAGGGGTCAGCCGTCACCTGAAAGCTGAATGCTTGCTACGAGCAACGGTTTAATATTCACTCTGCCTTCCGTTGTCTGCCAACTGCCAACTGTCTACTCAAGTCCATTTCCCTTTCAACATCTCGCTCCTTGCAGCTGATGTCTGATTTCTTATGACAACCATCTGCTTTTCGATTTGCACTTTCATCTCGTTTCCCACATTCTCCTTGCTTTTCCTGAATCGATTCGTGATATTTCTGCGAATATCCCTCTGGCTAAAAACCACGGATCTGCCTACTTGCGCATGTTCTTCACCCGTCTTCTTCCTCTGATTCTCTTTGTTCTCCCTGCTACAGGAATCGATGCTTTCGGCCAATCGCTGCCGGACTCGGGCAGAGTGCTGACCGCTCTTCGTACGAGCGAACCGATCAAGATTGACGGCAAGTTGACAGAGCAGGTGTGGCAGCTTAGGGGTGAGTCACAGCTGATCCAGCGGCAGCCGGATGAAGGTGCCCCGGCGTCTGAAAAAACCGAGGTGTGGATCGCCTATGACGAAAACGCTCTGTACGTCGGTGTCAAGCTTTACGACAATCATCCGGATTCCATTGTCGGACGCCTTGCAAGACGGGATGAGGCAGCCGAGTCTGACGATCTCACCATCGGCATCGATGCCGCACATGACAGAAGGAGCGGTCTGTACTTTGCCGTCAACTCAGCCGGAGCGATCGGTGACGGAACGCTCTCGAATGACGTCGACACGGACGGAAGCTGGGACGGTATATGGCAGGTTGGCGTAAGCACAGAGCGTTGGGGTTGGTGTGCGGAGTTCAGAATCCCGTTCTCTCAGCTGCGGTTCGCTGAACGGGATCGCTACACCTGGGGATTCGAAGTCCAGCGCAGGATTCAGCGCAAAAACGAAGAGTCGTTTCTTTCGTTTTACCCACGCACCGACCGGGTGCGAGTTTCGCGATTCCCGGCACTTATTGGAATTGAGGGAATCAAACCTCCCGCCCGTATTGAGCTTCTGCCGTACGCGGCCGCAACAGGTAAGTTTATTCAAGGACCGGCCGTTGCTTCGTTCAACAGAGGAAGAACGGATCCCTTCGAAACCCGGCGCAACTTTCCCGCCAATGTTGGTCTCGATGCGAAGGTCGGCCTCTCGGGCGATATCACTCTCGATCTCTCCCTGAATCCCGACTTCGCACAGGTCGAGGTCGATCCTGCCATTGTGAACCTCACTGCGTACGAAACGTATTTTCAGGAGAAGCGCCCATTTTTTATTGAAGGCGCGAATATTCTGCGGTTTGGAAGAGGAGGGGCGTCAACTCTGCAGGATTTCGACTGGTCCGATCCGAGTTTCTTTTACAGCCGGCGCATCGGCCGGGCACCGCAGGGATCGGTGACGCACGACGGCTTTCTCAATGTTCCGGATCGAACCACGATTCTCGGAGCCACGAAAATCAGCGGAAAGTTCAGTGATTCATGGTCGTTTGCTGCGCTGAGCGCGCTGACGGATCGGGAATATGGCGAGGTTGATTCGGCAGGGGTCCGATTCAAAGACGAGATTGAACCGCTCTCCTTCTACAGCGTTGTGCGGACATTGAAGGAATTCAATGGCTCGCGGCAGGCGATCGGCATCCTCGGCACAGCGGTAGAGCGGAACATCCGGGATAGCCGGATCGCCGGGTTGCTGAACAACCGCGCTTCGTCGATCGGCATCGATGGCTGGTCATTCCTCGACCAACCGAAAGTCTGGGTTCTCACCGGTTGGGCGGGCGCTTCGCGTGTTTCAGGAAGTGCGGACAGAATAACAAGCCTCCAGCGATCGTCTGCTCACTACTTCCAGCGCCCGGACGCCTCCTACCTGAAGGTTGACACAGCGTCCACGTCGATGACCGGATGGGCATCGCGGATCTGGCTCGACAAAGTGAGCGGCAACTGGATCTTCAATGCCGCGCTTGGAGCTATCAATCCATCGTTTGAGACAAATGACATCGGGTTTCTGAACCGTGCCGATTACATCAACGGTCACGTTTATTTCGGATATGAGTGGTTTGAACCGGAGGGCTGGTTCAGAACCAAAGCGCTGACCGGGGCGATCGTGCGGGCCTACGATTTCGGCGGTAATCTCGTTGGAGAAACGTATGAGATCTTCCTGTCAACCCAATTCATGAATTACTGGAGCGCCACCCTCGCCATCGCACACAACGGCGAAACGTTCGATAATCAACGTACGCGCGGCGGCCCGCTGATGAAATCGCTGAGCAGCCAAAGTGGGTATGTCAGTGTGGGCAGTGATGCCAGGGAGAACCTTTACGGTTCTTTGAATGCAAGTGCAGGAAAGGGAAAGTCAGGCGGATGGCTTGCCACCTCGGGCCTTTACCTGAACTGGAAAGCATCTCGCACGGTGAACGCAAGTATCAGCCTCGATTTTTCCCGCGTCCATTCCGCATCCCAGTACATAACAGAAGTGAGTGACCCCTTTGCCGCCGCGACATACGGTGCACGGTACGTGTTCGGGGAGCTTGACCAGAAGCAAATCTCGACATCATTTCGGCTCAACTGGACATTCACACCGACATTGAGTTTCCAGTTGTACGTTCAACCGCTCATCTCAACCGGGGCGTACTCGAGTCTGATGGAGCTGGCACGGCCGGGGACCTTCACGTTTAATAAGTACGGCGAACGCGGATCGTCCATGACCCTCTCGGACGGTACTTATTACATAGATCCGGACGGAGAAGGAAAAGCGCTGCAATTCCCCATCTGGAATCCGGATTTCAATTTCAAATCTGTCCGCGCCAACGCGGTCTTCCGGTGGGAGTATCTGCCGGGATCAACACTGTACTTCGTCTGGACGAATGAGAAGATGAACTATGAAAGCAGAGGGGACTTCTCGTTAGGAAGGGATTTTGACAACCTGCTCCGCACTACTCCGGATAACGTCTACTCCATCAAGCTGACCTACTGGTTCAACCCGTAA
>DOWV01000232.1:26284-34839 GCA_003519375.1 Bacteroidota bacterium | reverse complement strand
ATACCGTTGATCTTCAAATCTTCGTACAAGAAGGCGAACCGGACAAGCGCTCGTTCCTTCAGCTCCATCGGCGCCGATGAGGCGCTCGCCATTCTCGCTGAAGCAAAAGAACGATTCGGTTTTCCGATCATTACGGATGTCCATACGGCAGAAGAGACGACGGAGGCGGCCGAAGTCGCCGATATCCTGCAGATTCCCGCCTTCCTGTGCCGTCAAACAGAGCTTCTTCAGGCGGCAGGGAAGACAGGGAAGGTCGTCAACATCAAGAAGGGGCAATTCATGGCCCCCGAGGATATGAAGCTTGCCGCAGAGAAGATCGTACTCTCCGGGAACAAGAAGGTGCTTCTGACGGAGCGGGGAACGACCTTCGGCTATCACAATCTCGTTGTCGATATGCGGTCATTGGCCATCATGCGGAAATCGGGGTTTCCGGTGGTGCTTGATGCAACCCACTCGGTCCAGCTCCCCGGCGGCGAAGCGATCCGCAGCGGCGGACAGCCTGAATTTATTTTCCCCATTGCGAGGGCGGGAGTTGCCGTCGGGTGTGACGCTCTTTTTGTGGAGACGCATCCTCAGCCGTCTCAGGCCCTCAGCGATGCTGCCAGCCAGCTCGATTTGAAGTACCTCGACGAATTGATCAATCAGGTGATGGCGATAGATGCAATCGTGAAGAAGGCCCTCAAGTAGCAGTTATCCTCCGAGGAATCCGCGTGCCGATCAAACGTCCCCGGGCTTCAGCGCTTCGCAAAATCCGACTCTTGCTCCTGGACGTAGACGGAGTCATGACGGACGGCGGTATCTATTATTCCTCAAAGGGCGAGGTCATGAAGCGGTTCAACAGCAAGGATGGCTATGGAATAGTCAAGTTACAGCGAATGGGTGTGAAGGTGGGGATCATCACGGGGCGAGTCTCGGAGATTGTTGCCCGGCGTGCCCGCGAATTGGGAATCCAGGATGTCTATCAGAATCAGGAAGACAAGATTGTAGCCTACCGTGATATCACGACAAGGCTCGGACTCGCTGATGACGAGGTCGCATACGTGGGTGACGATGAGCCCGACCTGCCGGTGCTCAGGATTATCGGTTTCTCCGCAGCTCCCGCTGATGCGGTCCCGGCCGTCGTGAACGAAGTTACCTATGTCTGCCGATCCCGAGGCGGCCATGGCGCTGTGCGTGAGGTCGTAGACTTGATTCTCCAAGGCCGCAGGTGAGGTGGCCCGATGGGTTTGACCGAGGGTTTCCCGCGCGATCTTTCCGCGCTCGAACGTAATTTGCTGTTATGGATTTTGCCGGCCGACCGTTCTGGATACGCGGAATACAGGAACGCGGTGACCCAGTGGAAGGTGGTCGGAACGCGGCCGTGGGTTGAGGACAGCTTTCTCCTGGCGCCTCCTGGAGCAGCGCCCGAGCTCGATGAATCGCAGCCGCAGATCGTCGCTGTCGGCGTGGTGGAAGATCCCGGTGGCGTTCTCAACATCAATGTGCGGGAATTGCAGCCGCATCAGCTTGAATTTGAGTTCTCAGGGTGGGTGGATCAGGAAGTCGCTGGCCATTTCGAACGGCTTCGCCGGTGGACACTCTCATCGTGGAGTCCGATGAAGCCATGTCCGTCTTGCGCAGGCAGGCTGCGGGAGGTCGCCATGGCCACGCTTTCAGGCCGCGCATTCATTCTTGCTTTCTGCGTCCGTGACCGTCGTTTATGGGTCTTCGACGCCCTGAAAGGAACGAATGTTCCGCTCCCGGTGACCGGCTACTACAACGAGTTGATGTTGCAGGCAAAGATTCAGGACCCGGGAATCGCCCTGCAGTCACGCAGACTCTTTTCCGATCTTGACACATATTCGGACGTCCTTCTCACACGCGCGTTCGAGGCCTATAACAGAACTCGCCACAGAGTCGGTGTCGGAGAGGCGCTTGTGTTGGCGGACGATCAGCCGGTGTCCTGGCTGATGCGAGTGAAACATAAGATGTTCGGATGAGCAGTTTCTTATGAGCCACTGAACGAGTCAAACTGGAATCTACCCATGTCGACATCCATTGAACGAGGAAAAGAAGTCATTCGCATTGAAGCCAAGGCTCTCAAAGCGCTCGAGGGGAAGATCGATGTGAACTTTGACGAGGCGGTTGAGCTTGTGTTCAAGAGCACCGGGAGAGTGATTGTGACAGGACTTGGGAAGTCGGGCCTTGTCGCCAGGAAAATTGTTGCGACGATGAACTCCACCGGAACAGCGGCCATTTTCCTGCATCCGGCCGATGCTGTGCACGGGGACCTCGGAATGGTTCGGGGCGATGATGTTGTGATTTGTCTTTCAAAGAGCGGCGATACGGAGGAGATCCTTGATCTGGTGCCGATGTTCCGGCGGATCGGTGTAAAAGTGATCGGCATGATAGGTAATGTCGCTTCGGTTCTGGCCCGTCAAAGCGACGTCGTGCTCGACACGAGTGTGGAAGAGGAGGCTTGCCCTCATGATCTGGCCCCGACCGCGTCCACGACGGCGATGCTGGCAATGGGCGATGCGCTCGCCATAGCGCTCCTTGACAAACGGGGTTTTACGAAGGAAGAGTTTGCCATGTTCCATCCGGGAGGAAATCTCGGGAAGCGGCTTCTGCTTCGCGTCGAAGAAATGATGGTGTCCGGTGCGCACGTGCCCATCGTCCGGGCTGAGGTACCGCTTTCGGACGCCATTGTGGAAATGACTTCGAAGCGCCTCGGGGCGACATGTATCGTAAATGCCTCAGGGCAATTGTTGGGGATTATCACGGACGGAGATCTGCGGCGTCTACTCCAGCGCACCAAGAACGTCACCAATGTTACCGCCGCTGAAGCAATGTCGAAGAATCCAAAGACCATTCGGAAAGGCCTGCTGGCAGCGACGGCGCTCGAAGAGATGGAATCATTCAACATCACTCAGCTCGTCGTTGTGGATGAAGGCCACCGGCCGGTCGGAATGCTGCACCTTCACGATCTGGTGAAGGCCGGACTGGGAAATGAAGCGAGTTCATGATGCGTCCTCGTTTTCAATACGCGCTTCTGCTTGGAATCATCGCCGGATTTACGGCGGGCGGTTGCGAAGAGAAGATAAAGCCGAGTGTGCTTCCCGGCATTGAGGCCGCGAATCTTCCGCAGCAGGAGAGCTGGAACAGCACGATCGTTCTCTCCGATTCGGGCCGGGTGTTGGCCCGCATCCAGGCTGGATATGTGCAGAAGTTCGATTCACCGCAAGAAACGAATATGAGTCAGGGGATCGTCGTGTTTTTCTACAATGACCTGGGACAGCAGACGACGACCATGTGGGCGAGCCGCGGCGTTGTCAATGAACGCACCTACGATCTTCGGGCGGAGGGAAACGTGGTCGTGGTTTCCGATGACAGCACGAAGCTTCGTTCCGAGCGGTTGTTCTGGGATAACAGGCGCAGGCAGATCCACACGCCGGAATTTGTCTCGGTCACGTCTTCCCGGGAGAAGGTGCAGGGTCAGGGATTTGAATCGGACCAGCGGCTGAGGAATTACAAGATCTTCAAAGTGACTGCCCAGATACGGACAGACTAATGTCTCTGATCCCGCTGAGAGTTCTGACTGGCTTGTTTTTTTTGGCGTCGGCAGCGCTCGTTGCCCAGGAAAGGGGTTTCGAAGTGCGCTCTGCGCAGGTGCTCGATGTCCGCACCGTTGGGTCGAATCAGATACAGGCGCTCATCGGGAATGTGTACATGGTGCAGCCCTCGGCGACCGGCCTTGTGAAATTATGGTGTGATTCGGCATTCAGGAACCTCCAAACAAACGTCGTCCAATTATATGGAATGGTGAAGGTCGTGCGGGACAGCACCACCATGACATCGACCGAAGCGACGTACTACAGCGATGAACGACGGGCGGAAATGTCGAAAGGCGTCCGCCTCGTGCGCGGGACCATGATTCTGACTGCGAGGTTCGGCGAGTATTGGGCAAACGAGAAGCGGGCCAGGTTCAGGGATGAGGTTCTCGTCGTCGATTCCGGCTCGTCCACTCATTCGGATGTGCTGACCTTGTTCGAAAATGAAGGAAAAACCATCGCCGTCGGTAATGTGAGGGTGGACAATCCCGGGAACAATATGACCGTGTTTGGGGACTCGCTCGTTCATTTCGAACGGGAGCGGTACACGGTAATTCCCAAGAACCCGCGCCTGATGCAGGTCGACACGGTCGCACCCGGGACCATCGACACGCTTCTTGTGACAGGCGCCTATATGGAGGCAATTCAGGACTCAGTCCAGCGCTTCGTTGCGAATGGATTGGTTGAAATGGCGAGGTCGGACTTCTCCGCACGCTGCGGCGAGGCGGTGTACTATCACACGAGAGATCGCCTCGTCTTGCGTGACCATCCGGTGGTCTGGAATGGAGAGAATCAGGTGACAGGGGATTCCGTCGTCATCAGGACGTCCAACCGGAAACTGGAGAGTGTGTGGGTCAGCGGCCGATCCATGGCGGTCTCGAGAGCCGACAGTGTGCTGCGGGAGCGTTTCGACCAGCTCCTCGCCCGGGAAATCACCCTGCGATTCCGCGACGGCAGAATCTATCAGATCGACGCTGAGAGAAATGCGACGAGTCTCTACTACCTTTTTGATGGCAGTCAGCCAAATGGCTTGAACCGGTCAAGCGGAGACAGGATCCTCATGGATTTCGCCGATCAGCGCGTCGACCGGATTAAGATTATCGGAGGAGTGGAGGGAAAGTATTTTCCCGAGCCGATGATCGCCAAACGTGAACGCCAGTACAACCTCGAGGGATTCCGGTGGATCACCGACCGTCCTCGGAGACGACAGCTTACTATCGTGCATGGATTCTATGAGTGAAAACGGAGTCGACATCGGACGGGCCGTCTTACGGTCGAGCGGTCTCGTCAAGAGGTACAAGAAACGGACGGTCGTGAACGAAGTGACAGTCCAGGTCCGGCAGGGTGAAATTGTCGGTCTTCTGGGTCCCAACGGCGCCGGGAAGACGACGACGTTCTATATGATTGTCGGTATGGTTCGGCCGAATGGAGGCAAGGTCTTCGTTGATGATGCGGAAATTACCTCGCTCGCGATGTACCAGCGGGCACAAATGGGAATCGGCTATCTGCCTCAGGAGGCGTCTGTCTTCAGGCGGCTGACGGTCCGCGAGAATATCCTGGCTGTGCTTGAAATCGGTCCGCTTTCGCGCAAAGAACGCGAAGAGAAGTGCGACCGGCTCCTGGAGGATTTCGGCCTGACACGCCTTGTGAAGAGCAAAGGGTATGTGCTTTCCGGCGGTGAGCGTCGAAGAACCGAGATCGCCCGCGCCCTGGCTCTTGATCCGAAATTCATGCTCCTCGATGAACCATTCGCGGGGATTGACCCGATTGCCGTCGAAGAAATCATGAAAATTGTGACGAGGCTGAAAGAGAAGAATATCGGTGTGCTGGTCACGGATCATAATGTGCACGAAACACTTTCTATTACCGACCATTCGTATCTTCTGTTCGAGGGGCGGATTCTGAAAGCGGGCACGGCGGAATTCCTCGCCAACGATCCTGAGGCGCGGATGCTGTATCTGGGGGAAAACTTCAAGCTCGATCGGTATTAATCGTAGTACTGTCTATTTCCCACTCACGTTCTTGCATAGGTGTGATAAGACCATGGTAGTCGTTACTGAACCGGGTACTACAGAAAATCAAATTGAGAACATCATCCGTGTGCTGCATGAGCACGGGTTTGACGTGCATCGTTCGACAGGCGTCCAGCAAACAGTGCTCGGTGCGATCGGTGTGCATCCGGAATTCGATCATCGGCAGATCGAACTCCTTCCCGGCGTCGCGGAGGTGCTCCGCATTACCGAGCAGTACAAGCTTGCGAGCAGGGCTTTCAAGCGTGAAGGCTCGGTCTTCGACATCGGCGGGGTGAAGCTTGGAGGCGACCCTGTCGTCGTGATGGCCGGCCCGTGTTCCATAGAAAGCGAAGCCCAGGTGTTCACGATTGCAAAGATTGTCGCAGACGAGGGGGGCAAAATTCTCAGGGGCGGTGCGTTCAAGCCAAGAACTTCTCCCTACTCGTTCCAGGGATTGGGCGAGGAAGGTCTTCGATTCATGCGCGCTGCGGCTGATGAGTACAAACTCAAAGTTATTACCGAGGTGATGGACGCGAGCCAAATCGCGGTCGTCGAACGATACGCCGACATCCTGCAAATCGGTGCGCGCAATATGCAAAATTTCACTTTTCTCAAAGAGCTCGGCAAGGCCTCGAAACCCGTGCTCTTGAAACGCGGCCTCGCAGCCACTATCGAAGAATGGCTCATGTCTGCTGAATATATTCTCTCCGGGGGCAACCACCAGGTGATTCTCTGCGAGCGGGGCATTCGGACATTTGAGACCGCGACGCGGAATACGCTGGACATCGGCGCGATTCCCGTCGTGAAGAAGAAGAGCCATCTACCGGTCATTGCCGATCCTTCGCACGGCATAGGAATCCGTGACAAGGTCATACCCATGGCCAGGGCTTGTGTCGCGGCCGGAGCCGACGGTATCATCGTCGAAGTCCATCATGATCCGGATCATGCGAAGTCCGACGGGGCTCAATCGCTCTTCCCCGAACAGTTCTCCCAAATGATGAAGGAAGTGCGGCTGATCGCCCAGGCGATTGGACGCTCCATCGCATAGCGCAAGACAGGTTCATGAAGAAACTCTCCAGAACCGATTCTCCCTTCAGACGAATCACCATCATTGGTGTCGGCGTTATCGGCGGTTCTCTGGGGCTCGCTATCAAGAAGCGATTCCGGTCTGTTGTGATCACAGGCATTGACCGGCCTGACGTCCTGCGAAAAGCCCTTCGCCGGGGCGCGATCGACGTTGCTTCGCGTCAACTCAAGAAGACCGTCGCAGATGCCGATCTCGTTTTCCTCGCGACCCCGATTTCGGTGATACTCAAACTTCTTCCTCAGGTAGCCTGCGCGATCGGAGCAGGTGCCGTGGTCACCGATGTCGGCAGTGTCAAGCGCGGAATAATTCAGTCTGCCCGGAAGCACTTTCTTCATGGGACCTTCGTCGGCGGACATCCGATGGCAGGCGTGGAACTCTCCGGCGTCGAGGCTGCGCATCCATTATTATTCGAAAACGCGGTGTACGTTCTTACTCCGCTTACACGTCGTCCTGGCGCCGCAGTGAAACGGTTCGCGAAATTCCTCGAAGAGCTCGGTGCACGCGTGGTGACGCTCGATCCCAAGCTTCACGACGAAATCGTTTCGGTCGTCAGCCATGTTCCGCAGCTCACCGCCGTAGCGCTCACGAATGTTGCGGGAAACCGCCATCACTCCAGCCCGGCCTATCTGCGCCTGGCGGCTGGAGGATTCAGAGACCTGACACGCATCGCATCGAGCCGGCCGGAAATCTGGCATGATATTTTAGCGTTCAATCGCGATGAGATAGGACGTGCCCTCGACCTCATGATTAGCGAGCTTCTCTCGTACCGGCGGGCGCTCCGCGCAAAAGGCAAGCCGTTCGCACGAATGTTCAACGAAGCGCGGAGGATACGAAGCAGAATCCCCAAATCCATGAAGGGGTTTCTCTATCCGCTGAAGGAAGTGTACGTGTTTGTGGAAGACCAACCGGGAATGCTCGCGAAACTGACTGTGTCGCTTACCCGGGCGAAGATCAATATCAAGGATCTGGAGTTGATGAAGATTCGCGAAGGGCGGGGGGGTACATTTCGGCTGGCGTTTGAGTCCCGCGAGGTCGCGGCGCGAGCTGTCGGTGTGCTGCAAAAAGCTGGATTCGAAATCGGAAATTGAGGTCCGAGACTTGTTTCTATTTCCTGGAAAGTGCACTTCCAGCCATGAGAAACCGGAACTCTCAGCTCAGTCAGCCCTTTGGCTTCTCACGCTATTCGCTGGCACAATATTTGACCCGGACGAGCATCAAACAGGTTGCGGTACAAAGAAGGAGGTTAGTTAAATCATGACGGTCAGCCAACTGGCAAAGTCAATCGCCGAATCCCCCACGTTGAAGCTGAATGAAGAAGCAAGGCTTCTGCGCGAGAAGGGCGAAGCGGTCATTCACCTCGGTGCGGGTGAGCCGAAGAACAAAGCGCCGATCTCGGCAATCCTGAGCTCGGCGGCGAAGCTCAATGCGGGAGATATCAAATACACACCGACTGATGGCATCCCATCGCTCAAGAAAGCAATCGTCAAATACACAGAAGAGAACTATGACCGGGTCGTGGCCCCCGAGAATGTCATCGTCTCCGCCGGGGCGAAGCAATCGGTCTATAATCTCCTTTACTCGTTGCTGAATCCGCAGGACGAGGTCATCATCCTGGCTCCCTACTGGGTGAGCTACCCGGAAATGGTGCGAATGGTGTATGCCGTGCCCGTCATCGTCAAACCGGAAGACGGCAGTTTCCATCCCAGGATGGAAGATATCCTGAAGGCCGTTTCGTCCTACACGAGGGCTATCATCGTCAACAGCCCCAATAACCCTTCCGGTGTCATGTACTCGGAAGAATTCATCGCCCAGATTATCGAGTATTGTGAGAAGAAGGGCATCTATGTTATCATGGATGACATTTAT
>DOWV01000232.1:23941-26214 GCA_003519375.1 Bacteroidota bacterium | reverse complement strand
TGTTATCATGGATGACATTTATCACAAGCTCGTGTTCGACGGCAAGAAATGGCCGTCGTGCTACCGCTTTACAAAGAAAGATACCGAATCGACGCACGTGATCGTCGTGAACGGCGTGTCGAAGCTCTACGGAATGACCGGCTTCCGTATCGGATGGACGATCGCGAACAGAAACCTTGTCTCGATCCTCACCAATGTGCAGGGTCAGATCACATCGTGCGTTGCCGTGCTGCTTCAGGCCGCAGCGGAAGGTGCCCTGACCGGGCTCCAGAGCCACATCGATACACTCCGGATGACTCTCGAGAACAATCGGAACGTTATGATGCAGGAGCTTCGATCCTTCACGGGTATCAAGATCACGCAGCCGGACGGAACGTACTACAGCCTTCCGGATTTCCGTGCGTATACCAACGATTCGGTAAAGCTCTCCGAGATGCTTCTGAAGAAGGCGCTGGTTGTCGCCGTGCCCGGAAAAGAATTCGGGATGGAGGGGCACCTCCGTCTGAGCTATGCCGGGTCGATCAAGGATATCACCGAAGGTGTCGCGAGGATCAAGTGGGCCCTCGATCCGAATTCGCCGAATGAAATCTACATCGGAGAGCGTAAACTTGTGAGGGACTGGCTATGAACAACATTCTGGATATCAAGACCCCCGCTCAGGACCAGGCCTCGGCGCTCAAGAGCGACTACGGACTGGAGAATCACGGCCTCTCGAATCTGCGGATGGCGTATTGGAACCTCCCGACAGAAGCGCTCTACGAGGAAATCGCATTCAGAAAAGAAGCCCGTATCACGCATATGGGAGCGATCGTCGCCAACACAGGAAAGCACACTGCCCGATCTGCCAACGACAAGTTCATCGTCAAGGAATCGTCGACGGAGGACAAAGTGTGGTGGGGCCAGTACAACCGGCCATACAGTCCGGACAAGTTCCACGATCTCTATAATCGGATGCAGGGCTTTCTGCAGGGCCGCGACCTTTTCGTGCAGGATTGCTATGCGGGAGCCGACCCGAACTACCGCATCCCTGTCCGCATCATCTGCGAGCGCGCGTGGCACGCCCTGTTCGCCCGGAACATGTTCGTTCTGCCGAAAACAAACGAAGAATATCGCCGTCACATTCCTGAGTTCACCGTGATGGCGGTGCCCTCCTTCAAAGGGATGCCTCAGATCGACGGAACGGCGGCGAACACATTCATCGTCCTGAATTTTGCACAGAAACTCTGCCTGATCGGCAACACGGCATATGCAGGCGAGATCAAGAAGTCGGTCTTTTCCATCCTGAATTACGTTCTCCCGCTGGATGGCGTTATGTCGATGCATGCGTCGGCGAACGTCGGCAGAGACGGCGATGCAGCGATTTTCTTCGGCCTCTCCGGAACCGGGAAGACGACGCTCTCGGCTGATCCGAACCGCGGACTGATCGGGGACGATGAACATGGCTGGAGCGACGAAGGGGTGTTTAACATCGAGGGAGGGTGCTACGCAAAGGTCATCCGGCTGTCGGCGTCCGCGGAGCCTCAGATTCACGCCACGACCCATATGTTCGGCACGATCCTGGAGAACGTGGTTTACGATCCGGTCACTCGCATGATTGACCTCGACGACGAGGCTATCACTGAAAACACCCGGGCCTCCTATCCGCTCGAATACATCAGCAACGCGATTCCGGAGAAGATGGCAGGTCATCCGAAGAACATCATCCTGCTGACCTGCGATGCATCCGGTGTCATGCCTCCTATCGCAAAGTTGTCGCCTGAGCAGACGATGTATCAGTTTATTTCAGGGTATACATCAAAGATCGCAGGGACCGAGGTGGGACTGGGAAAAGAGCCTGAAATGACCTTCAGCACATGCTTCGGAGCGCCATTCATGGTTCACCATCCGTCGTTCTACGCAGACTTGTTGAAACGGAAGATTCTGAAACATGGCTCCCATTGCTGGCTCGTGAACACCGGCTGGATCGGGGGTGCATACGGAATTGGCAAGCGAATCAGCATCCGCTACACGCGCCGGCTCCTCGAAGCAGCGCTCACGGGTGAACTCCTGAAGTCCGAGTTCGTGACCGATCCGGTCTTCGGGTTCAGTGTTCCGAAGAATTGTGAGGGTGTTCCGGCGAGCGTGCTCGACCCGTCAGGATCGTGGCCCAGCAAGGAAGTCTACTTGCAGAAGTACAAGCAGCTTGCTGCGCGTTTCATCGAAAACTTCAAGAAGTTCGAGTCGGGCTGCCCACCGGAGGTTATCAAAGCGGGACCGAAGGTCTGAGAAAAACA
>DOWV01000232.1:20187-23711 GCA_003519375.1 Bacteroidota bacterium | reverse complement strand
TCCTTCGAGTCTTTTGAGTCCTTTGAGTCTTTTGACTCTTTTGAGGTCGGGCTTGCACCCGACGATGATGATGAAGGTGACGATGAGGACGACGACCCGGTCTTTTTGTAATCGGTCAGGTAGAAGCCGCTCCCTTTGAAGATCATCCCCACTCCACCGGCCATGAGACGCTTGAGTGCCGGCTTACCGCACGCTGGGCAGATGCTCAACAGGTCGGATTTCATCGACTGAAATTCTTCGAACGTGTATCCGCATTCCCTGCATTTGTAGTCATACGACGGCATATCGCTGTACTTCCTTTCTACTCGAGTTTTCTGAAGCCACGCTGCAGACGTTCGGCTGCTTTCTCAAGCTCCGTGATGGAACAAGAATACGAAATCCTCAGATGATTCTCCGAGCCGAAGCTGCTTCCGGGGACCAGAGCCACTCCTTCTTCGTCGAGAAGAAACTTCGCTATATCGTCACAGGAGTTCATCGTTACACCCCGAACGCTTCTTCCGAGATAGTCACTGATGTTTGGAAAGATATAAAACGCCCCCTTCGGCATGTGACATCGGATACCGGGGATCGACGTGACGGCGGAGTGGATGAATTCGCGTCGCCGGTCGTACTCTTCCGCCATCGCAACTATCTCATCCTGGGGTCCGGTCAATGCCGCAAGCGCCGCATACTGGGAAATCGAAGACGCATTGGACGTCGTCTGACTCTGAACTCGTTCCGCACCGGAGGTAATCTCCTGGCTCGCACCGAGGAATCCAACTCTCCATCCGGTCATGGAATATGCCTTGGACATGCCGTTGACCGTCACGACCTGGTTCCGTATCGAAGCGATGGAGCCGATGCTGAAGTGATGGGCACCGTCGTATATCATTTTTTCGTAGATCTCGTCCGCGATAACGTAAATCCCCGTTTCGGCTATGACCTCGGCAAGCAATTCAAGATCGTGCTTTGAGTAGATTGCTCCCGTGGGATTCGACGGCGTGCAGAGGATCAGAGCCTTTGTTCGAGCAGTAATGGCCCCCCGCAGTTGTTCTGCGGTGAGCATGAATCCATTCTCCTCGGAGGTGCTGACGATGACCGGCGTCGCTCCCGCCAGCAGGACCATCTGGGGGTAGCTCACCCAATATGGCGAAGGCACAATGACTTCGTCGCCCCTGTTGCAGATCGCCTGCAGTGCATTGGCGATGGAGTGTTTGGCGCCGTTTGATACCAGGATCTGCGAAGGATGGAATGCGAGGTTGTTGTCGGCCCGGAACTTCTGGACGATCGCCTGCCGAAGTTCGAGCGTGCCCGCGTTCAGCGTATACGTGGTGCGATTTTCCTCAATTGCCCTTTTTGCCGCATCCTTGATATGCTGGGGGGTGGGAAAATCAGGTTCTCCGGCCGTGAGTGACACCACATCGACGCCGTCGGCCTGAAGTCTTTTCGCCAGAGCTGTCAGAACGAGTGTGGCGGACGCCTCGGTTTTGGCAACAATCTCTGAAAGAGGCTTCAACGCTTCGTTCCCTTACTTCTGGCTTTCCCTTCGTGCATCTTTTCCGTCAGCTTCTCCAGGACGTGTGGAGGGACGAAGTCTTTCACGTCGCCGTCGTGCCGGGCGATCTCACGGACAATGCTGGAATTAAGATAGGTGTACTTTTCATTCGGCATGAGAAACACGGTCACGAAGTCCTCATCGAGCTTTCGGTTCATAAGCGCCATCTGCAATTCGTACTCAAAGTCGGAGATCGCACGGAGTCCCCGGACGACAGCGACGGCCTTCTTTTTCCGGGCATACTCGACAAGCAGGCCGTCGAAGGAATCGACCTCGACACCCTTCAGTGTCCGAACCGACCTCCGGATCATTTCCAGCCGTTCCTTCTCTGAAAACAATGGATTCTTGGCAGAGTTCCGCGCAATGGTAATAACCACTTTATCGAACAATCTCAGAGCTCGCTCGAGGATGTCGAGATGGCCATTGGTGATGGGATCAAAGGTCCCGGGATAGATCGCGATTCTCATAAGAACTCCTCAGACATTGTTCAAAGGCGCTGGAACAGGTTGTCTTGGTTTGGCTCGGAGCACCAAGACCGTTGTTTGTCCGAATGGCTTTCGCGTAATCTCATACATGGACTCGGCAGGCTCAACGGGACTTTCCTTGCTGTGTTCCATGACCACGTAGGTCCCGTCTTTCACCACCGGAGAAGCATAGATCGCTTCCGGAAGCTCCGTAATGCGTTCAAGCCGGTACGGGGGATCCACAAACACGACGTCGAAGGAGCGCCTCGTGTTCTTCAGGAACCAGAACACCTCAGCCGAGTACACGGAGCACTGCTCCTGGCAGCCAAGCACGGCGATGTTCGATTCGAGTCCCTCGAGAGACTGAGGTGAACGGTCGACGAAGACGGCGTGATGCGCGCCGCGGCTGATGGCCTCCAGGCCGAGGCTTCCGCTTCCCGCGAACAAGTCGAGTACTTCAATGCCGTCGAAGTCCAGACGGTTGGTCAGAATGTCGAATATGGTCTGTTTCGCCCGATCGGTGGTCGGCCGTACCGAAAGATCGCGGACGGTCTTGAGCGGGCGTCCCCGAAAACGTCCTGCAATAATCCTCATCGCGTTCGAAGCGCCAGTCCTATCGCCGCCGCAAATCGAGAGCTCTCCCTGACATATTCTTCGTACACGTGTTTCGAGGTAGTCATGTTTCGGACGGCGTTGAGAAGCACCGGGGTGATCCCGGCCTCTCGCTGGAGCGGCTGCAGTGTCTCCTGCGAAATGCCGAAGCCGTAGAGGAGGGCTTTCGTTGGTGGCTGCGATCCAATCTTTGCTTCGAGGTACTGCCGGTACGCAATGATGTTGTTCTTCAGGTCCTCGGATTGCCTGACGGCGAATCCGCGATAGTCGACATAGTTGCCTCGGAAGATGAGACTCGCGTCGAGGCCATCGCCCCGGGAACCCAGGAGGAGGAAAGTTTCTTTCAGCATCTCCGGATGGCAGTGGCGGATGGTTTTTTCAGCGCTGAAATGGTCGACATCGACCAGGTGGACCGCAAGGCGCAACTCGCTCGCGGCGCGTTTCAGGAACGCGACGAGACCCCGGCGAACGCCCACAAGAATCACATGCTTCCTCTTCTCGTCGGCGACCGGAATCGGATAGGAGCTGACGATGAAGTCCTTGGCAGGAACGTTGGGAAAGAATTGCTCAAATTCCCAGTGCAAATGTGAGGTCAGGTCAGCCCCTTGGAGCGTCGCATCGACGGGGACTACCTGGATGTAAAGAGATTCGGTCGGAAGCGCGAAGGAAATCGTCTTCGAGTGCACCTTGTTCTGCTTGATCATTTCTTCCAGTTCATAAATGAACGTGAAGAGCTGAGGGTGGTCGGCAGAGAAATTGGTGTCGCGTGTGAAATCGATCGCTGTGCTGCGCTCGCTCAGCACCGTAACGGTCATTTTCTTTCCATGGTCGATCTCGGCGAGCTGAATCTGGCCCTTGTAGAAGGATATGCCGAGGTAGTAGGAGGATCGCATGTGAGTACTGTGCCTTTCCCG
>DOWV01000232.1:5756-20102 GCA_003519375.1 Bacteroidota bacterium | reverse complement strand
CCCTTATAGAAGGATATGCCGACGTAGTTGGAGGATCGCATGTGAGCACTGTGCCTTTCCCGCCGATGTGATGAGAGACCTCGTGGTCTCTGACAGCTACTGAACGGAGATGTACGGTTTCAGCTTTTCGAACTTCTTCTTGTTGATTCCTTTGACTCTCTGAAGATCATCGACCGCCACAAAGCGCCCCGCCTGCTCACGATGCTGCACGATACGTTCAGCGAGTGTCCGGCCTATCCCGGGCAGGGAGAGGAGATCCGCCGTCGATGCGGTATTAATATTGAGAGGCTGATCACCGGCGATAGGCGCCGCCTCTGCCGTGTCGGCGGCAACCCGCTGTTGATACGCCGCAAAGGAGCTATCGGCAGCACGATAATCAAATTTCCATCCGGGCGGAGATGCTTCCTGGTAGTATCGGATTGCAGCTCCTGCAACGAGCGTCCCCGCCAGGAAGAGCAAGACTCTTCTCTCTGTCGGAGTCAACGAGAGCCAGTGAAAAAACCGCTGAAACATGAGAGTCTAGGAAAAAGCGTCTTTTACCTTATCGAAAAAAGTTCTCGAATGACCATGCCGTTCTTCTTCGTTGGGCACGATATGCTCGTTGTTGGCCAGCTCCTTCAGCAGCTCCTTTTCCCTGGAGTTCAGTTTTGAAGGAACCCAGACATTGATCCGCACCAGCTGGTCGCCGCGCCCGTATCCGTTCAGATGGGAGATGCCGCGCTCCCGCATTCGCAGGAGGCGCCCTGCCGGTGTTCCGGCCTCAACACTGAGCTTTGCCTTGCCGTTCAGGGTCGGAATCTCAATCTCCCCGCCGAGCGCAGCCATGGGAAAACCGATGTTGAGATCATAGATGATATCGTCACCGCTGCGGGTGAAATACTGGTGGGGTTGCTCCTCAATCAGGACGATGAGGTCACCCGGAGGACCGCCGCGCTGCCCGGCGTTGCCCTGGCCTTGCAGAGGAATATAGTTGCCTTCGGCGACGCCGGCCGGAACATTTACTTTGATGGTCGTTTCACCCGGCAGCCGGCCTTCACCGTGGCAAGTGGAGCAGGGATCGCGCACGACTCGTCCTTCTCCTCCGCACGTCGGGCACGTGGTGATATTGACGAATTGCCCGAACATCGAGCGGGAAACCTGTCGCAGCTCCCCGGTTCCCTCGCATTGCGGACACGCCGAACTGCCTGTGCCTGTCTTCGCGCCCGATCCGTTGCAGGCGTCGCATTTCTTTTGCTTCTTCACCTTGATCTTCTTCTCGACCCCGGTCGCAATTTCCTCAAGTGTCAGTGCGAGTTTGACCTTCAGATCGGCGCCCGGAGTACCTTGGTGCGTTCGTCCGCCGCGCCTGCCGCGTCCTGTTCCTCCGAACACCTCGTCAAAAATTCCTCCCCCAAAACCTCCTCCGAAAATATCGCTGAAGGCTGAGAAGATGTCATTCACATCATGGAAATCGCGATGATTTACTCCCCGAATACCCTCATGCCCGAACTGATCATAGCGGTGACGCTTGTCCTGGTCTGAGAGTATTTCGTACGCCTCGGCGGCTTCCTTGAACTGCTCTTCAGCCTCCTTGTTCCCCGGATTGCGGTCAGGGTGGTACTTCAACGCCATTTGGCGGTAAGCTTTTTTGATCTCGTCCTGGGTAGCGGTTTTGGAAACGCCCAGGATTGCGTAATAATCACGTTTGGCCATAGGGCTGTTTCAATTCTCCTGCTTCGGTGTTGATGGGGCAGTCGATCCGCTTTCGATTCCTCCGGACTCCGGTGGAGTCGTGGACACGATGACCTTGGCGTGACGGAGAACCCGATCGTCGAGCATATACCCCTTTTCTACAACCTCGATGACCATATGGGGAGGGACATCATTGCGCGGTATTTGAAGGAGTGCATCATGATAATGAACATCAAACTCTTTCCCAAGAGAATCGATTTGCTTTATTCCCTGGGTATCGAGAAACTTCAGGAGCTTCTGATAAATCAACTCCACACCCTTGGCAAACGCCTCGGATTCACGTGTGTCTTTGCTCAGCTTGAGCGATCTTTCAAAATCGTCCACGACGGGCAAGAGGCTCTGGAGCACGTCGGTCTTGCCATATCTGACAATCGATGCCAGTTCATTCTCTGCTCTTTTCTTGAAATTGTCGAAATCGGCAACTTTGCGGAGAAGCAGATCCTTATAATACTCGACCTGTTTTTCTGATTCGGCCAACCGTGAGGCGAGATCCTGCTCCTTGCCCGCATCTTCAGCCGCGCCGGTGCCGATCTCTGGCTGAGGCTGCAGATTTTGTGATTCCTGGTTATTGATTTCTGACATATTCTCCTGATTCTCGTTCATTGTCTCGATCTAGCCCCTCATCATTTTTGCGACAAGCTGGGCCACGTGGTCCACAAGGGGGATCACCTTGGCGTAATCCAGGCGTCTCGGACCGATGATGCCGACTCGGCCTTTGACCCCGTCCAGGTCATACGTAGCAGAGACTATGCTGTAGTCCTTCGCTTTGCTGTCTTCGTTTTCTGAGCCGATCGTCACGACGGCATTGCTGTCGAAATCCTCGTGCTTTTCAAGTAAATGGACAATGATATCATCGTTTTCGATAAGCTCAATGACGCTTCTGAAGTTTTTCGGATCAATAAACTCGGGTTGCTCGATCATGTTCTGCGTGCCCGAAATGTGGACCTTATCGCGGTCTTTCATATCATCAAACAGGTGGTCGACTGATTCGATGAATAACCTGATCAACCCTGTCCGTTCATCCTGGACGTCACGCGTACGCTCGACAAAGGACTCCCGAATCTGCCGCAACGTCAAGCCCGAGAGGCGTTCGTTGAGAACCCGGGAGACGTCTTCCAGGAATTCCCGCTTGATCTCGGCGCCGACCTCCATCATCAGCGTCTTGACCAGCCCCGAGCGAATGGAGATGATTACCAGCACTCGTGTGTTGGAAATGGGGATGAGTTCAAGTTTCTCGAAAATCCCGCTGCTGATATGAGGTGATGAGACGACGCTCAGTTGTTTTGATATTTTTCCCAGGAGTCGTGACGTTTCCCGCAGCATGGAGTCAGGCTCTGAGGCGGAGGTCAACTGTTTTTCGATTTCCAGTTTTTCCTTCTCCGAGAGCGCCTGCATCTCCATAAGATAGTCGACGTAGTATCGGTACCCCAGGTCCGTAGGTATTCTTCCCGCCGATGTATGAGGTTGCGCCAGCAAGCCCAGGTCCTCAAGGTCAGCCATCACGTTGCGGATGGTCGCCGGGCTCAGCTGTGATTCGAAATGCTTGGAAATGTATCGAGAGCCGACTGGTATGGCGGACACGATAAACTTGTAAACCACGTGGCGCAGGATATCGCGCTCCCGCTCGTTCAGTGGCTCTGGTTTTCCGGGGGTGATCATCAAAAAAGGCCTAATTTTCTTCGTAAAATTAACGATTTTTTGCGCGGTTGTCAAGGAGAGCAGAAACACCCTCTCACAACGATGGCCGTTAGCCTGCGTCTGCCGGTCAAAGTGAGCACCTCCAAGGTAAGAGTCAGTTTTCATTGTTTCAGAGTGAGGAAGGTTCATGTGAAAATGACTTAGGTGGCCGGTGCCGCAGCGCTCGTTGAGTCTAGCCGAAACTTCAGAATCGAAAACCGGGATTGAAATACTGATTGCTGAAAGCTGAGCGCTGAGCGCTGATTGCCGGAAGCACCTCATTTGCACCAGCACTCATTTCTTGCTATCTTTTGCAGCGTCTGAATGGAAAGTGTCACGAAAGGAACGAGAGATCTTTTGACGGCAAAACTTGCACTTGAAAATGGTACGGTCTTCACGGGTGAAAGCTTCGGTGCCTCCACCGAGATAACAGGGGAAGTTGTCTTTAACACCAGCATGACCGGGTACCAGGAAATTATTACGGATCCTTCCTATGCGGGTCAGATCGTCACGATGACTTACCCGCTCATCGGCAACTACGGTATTAACCCGGAAGATCTCGAATCGGTAAGACCGCAAGTCGCCGGTCTCATTGTCAAAGAGTATTTCGATTTTTACAGCAACTTCAGGGCCACCGGAAGCCTTGGTGAGTGGCTGACCGCCAACAAGATCGTTGCGCTCCAGGGCATTGACACGAGGATGTTGACCAGGATGATCCGGACTGTCGGGGCGATGCGGGGGATCATCTCCACTGTCGATTTGGAAGATGAAAGTCTGATTGAGAAAGCGCGGCGATCACCGTCCATGAATGGTCTTGACCTGGCGAAGGTTGTGACGACATCCTCGTCGTACGAATGGAAAGAGATCGATCGCACACCCTTCGCAGTCAAGACGAAGGGTGACCAGCCCCCGAACGGGAGGCAATGGCGGGTGGTGGTGTATGATTACGGCGTGAAACAGAATATCCTCCGCCGCCTCACGATGTACGGATGCCATCTTACCGTCGTGCCGGCTTCATTTCCGGCCGAGAAAGTGCTTGAGATGGCTCCTGACGGCGTTTTTCTCTCGAACGGCCCGGGCGATCCGGCGGCGGTTCGCTACGGGATTCAGAACATCAGGAAGTTGGTGGGGAAAAGGCCAATTTTCGGAATTTGCCTGGGCCATCAACTCATGGCTCTTGCTCTTGGTGGGAAGACCTACAAGTTGAAGTTCGGACACCGGGGTGCGAACCATCCTGTGAAGAATCTCCGGACGGGGGAAATTGAGATTACTTCTCAGAATCATGGTTTCGCTGTGGATCCGCAGTCGCTTGATCCGAAGACGATCGAAATCACGCACGTCAATCTGAACGATGACACGAATGAGGGACTGCGTCATCGTGAACTCCCGATCTTCAGCGTCCAGTACCACCCCGAAGCATCACCAGGACCGCACGACAGCGATTATCTCTTCGAACAGTTCATTACGATGATGGAACGGGAGAGCGTCTCAGGAGCCCGCCCGTAAGCGTCGACAAACCCTGCCTCTAACGGATCTTACCGTACTTTCTCAGGAGTTCTACGACTTTTTCCACGGGTAGTGCTTTGACCTCCCGGCCCTGGAATCCCTTTGTATCGATGGCTTTGAGGAGAGAATTGTCGATAGCCTCTTCCGTCGATTCGACAGCGGCTTGAAACAGGGGAGACAGATCATCGTCTCTGAGTCGCGTCGATGGCGTCTCACGTTGATCTGTTGCTCGAATGCGAAGAATATCGGCTGTGCTGAATGCGATGACGTAGTCGCCGCTTCCGTGGCTCATGGCGGAGCCAGTCCTCCCGAGAGCGAGTGTCGCACGTTTAGCCAATCGCTTGAGCTGTTGACTGTTCGCCGGTGCATTGGTTGCCACGATGATGATGCACGATCCATCGCCGCGATTCTGGATCTCGTTCTTGTAGCTGTACTGCCCCAGCGCTTTGCCGACAGGCACCCCCGCGATGTCGAGAATCCCGCCGAAGTTTGTCTGAACAAGCACACCTACGGTATAGCCGCCGAGTGACGTTGGCAGCACGCGTGAACTGGTGCCAATGCCGCCTTTCCATCCAAAGCAGACCGTTCCCGTTCCGGCCCCCACACACCCTTCTGCCACCGGCCCTGTCGCCGCCTGCCGGATGGCTTCGATTGCATGCTGAGAAGTCACGGTACGGCCGCGAATGTCGTTCAAGCCACCGTCATTCGTCTCCCCCACAATGGGATTGATGGAGCGTACGTTTTCATTCCCCGGCAGGGCGAGCATGAAGTCGACCGCACCGCGCGCCGCATCCCAGACACTCAAAGTGTTCGTGAGGAGAATCGGGGTTTCGATCTGTCCAAGTTCCTCGAGCTGCGTCGCACCGACGAGTTTTCCAAACCCATTTCCGACATAAAGGGCCGCGGGAATTTTTTCCCGGAAGAGATTGCCCTCGTGCGGGAGAATCGCGGTCACTCCTGTGCGGATGTTATCCCCTTCGATAACCGTTCGATGACCCACGAGCACACCCGGGACATCGGTAATCGCATTGTGCTTTCCGGTTTGAAAGATCCCGATTTCCACGCCGAGTTCCCGCAGGCGCGGTCGCTCCGTCGATTGGGGAAGGAGACTTTGCGTTGCGAACATCAGAACGAGAAGAGGTACAGCGGCATGTTTCATAGGTTCGCTCCGGCGACGACGAGTGAGGCTATTGTGGACCGGCAGAGCGGAGCTCGCGGGCTCGCTGCTCAATCGTTGACCAGACCCGTAACAGGTTTTCGCCGCACACTTTGCGGATGTCTGTTTCGGAATAGCCGAGCTTTAGTAGTTCGTAAATCACATTGGGATATTGAGAGACATCCTTGAGCCCTGTCGGAAGCGAATCGCCAACGCCGTCGAAATCAGAACCAAGCCCGACGTGGTCAATTCCGACGAGTTTCGCGACGTGGTCGATGTGATGTGCGACGTCTGAAACGTCTGCCATGGTGATCGGGTGTTCTTTGCGGTACTGATCAATGTATGCCTGTGCCGCCGCGTCGCTGAATCTCCAATTTCGGGCTTTGAGGTACCCCATGACTTCCTTCTGGCCCTCGTCTTCACGGTTACGATACTCCGCGGTGAGGAATGATGATCCGAAGTTAATCATGATGATCCCGCCCCTGGCCGCGAGGAGTCTGATCATGTCATCTGACATGTTACGCTCAAAGCCCGGTGTGAATGCCCGGCAGGAGGAGTGCGAGGCGATGACCGGAGCGTTGGTAACATTCATCACTTCATAGAATGCAGCGTCGCTGACGTGAGATACGTCGACCATGATGCCGACGCGGTTCATTTCGGCTACAACTTGCCGGCCGAAAAAGCTCAGCCCCCGGGATACATGAGTGGTGTCGTACGAAGAATCCGAGATATGATTGTCCAAAGCGTGAGTGAGTGTGATGTAACGGATTCCCCGGTCGTAGAAGTACTGAATGTTCCTGAGGTCGTGCTCAATGGGTGATCCGTTCTCCATCCCCATGCACAGCGAAACGAGCCCTTGCCCGAATTGTCTGGTAACGTCGGCGGCCGAGCGCGCCAGAGCGAATTGTCTGGGCCAGTCACGTGCGAACTTCTTGACCATGTCGATCAGAGTGTCGGCCAGGGCTTTGGCGCCGCCGCGCTTCTCATAGTCGGCCGGGATATAGATCGACATAAAGGGGGCATTGAGACCGCCTTGCTTTGCCCGGACATAGTCGAAATTGCCGCCAGTCGTGCGTCCAGAGATATCTTCCCATTTCATCCGCATCCGATAGGGGACGTCGACGTGCGTATCGACGATGATAAACTGCTGTGCGAGCTTCCGGGCTCTGGCACGCAGAGCAGTCTCACTGTCGATTTTCTGGGCGGGGAGGGAAGAGGTGAGCACTGTAGAAAGGAGGACCAATGACACAAGGGCGTTTCTCATACGATCTCCTGGATGGTGGATGGTATCCCGAATGCGTTATGCCCGACTTTCTCAGCGCCGTACGGCCGGTCGTCGTCGGGGTTCTACAAAGCAAATCGGCACGCCTGCATGCAGGCGTGCCGATGGTGGAGATTTGTACCGCGACGGTGGTTACGAGCAGCCGCTCGTCGAGCCGCACTGCAGGCACTTATAGCAGCTGCCGCTCCTGATCATGATGCTGCCGCATTCGTGGCAGGGAGGAGCATCGGCTTGTGTCTGGAACACGACCTTTTCGTTGCGCTCGAGCGCTGAGGTCATCCTCTGGGAAGACTCCTGACGAGCTTTTGCCTGTGGGGCCACCTCGCCGGCCGTCGGCGCCGTGGCGCCGGTTGTCGGAGCGTCTTCCTTCGGCAGGAACTTGAGGCCCAACCACCTGAAGATATAGTCGCTGATCGATTTTGCGATCGGAATTTCAGGGTTGTTGGTGAAGCCCGAAGGCTCAAACCGGGCGTGACTGAACTTGTCCACGAGGACTTTCAGAGGAACGCCGTATTGCAGGGCTATGGAGATCGACGTGGCAAAGGAGTCCATCATGCCGGAAATTGTTGACCCTTCTTTCGACATGGTAATGAAGACCTCCCCGGGCATACCGTCTTCGAACATACCGACGGTAATATACCCTTCATGGCCGGCAATGCTGAACTTGTGGGTTATCGACTGCCGTTCGTCGGGAAGCCTGCGCCGCAACGGATGTGCCTTGCGTGTTTCCTTTCTTGTCTCGAGAGAGGTGCTGAGGGGCTGCGTCCGCTTGCAGCCGTCGCGATAGACGGCGATCGCCTTCAAACCAAGGCGCCAAGCCTCGACGTAGGCCTGTTGAATATCCTCGGAGGTAATATCGGTAGGCATGTTGACCGTCTTCGAGATCGCTCCCGAAAGGAACGGCTGGACGGCGGCCATCATTTTGATGTGCCCCATATATTGAATGGAGCGCAGCCCGTTGGCGGGCTTGAAGGCGCAGTCGAAGACCGGGAGATGCTCCTCTCGGAGGTACGGTGATCTCTCGATCGTATCGTTGTTGTCGATGTAGGCAACGATATGCTCGACCTGCTCGTCGTCGTAGCCGAGCTTCCGAAGCGCCTCGGGGACAGTCTGGTTGACGATCTTCATAAGACCGCCGCCGACCATTTTCTTGTACTTCACCAGGGCGATATCGGGTTCAACACCGGTGGTGTCGCAATCCATCATGAAGCCGATCGTTCCAGTCGGAGCCAGAACGGTCGATTGCGAATTCCGGATGCCGTATTGCTTGCCCAGCTTCACAACATCTTTCCAGACGGCGTTGGAGGCTTCCCACATTTCGGGAGGGACGGTATCCTGGCTGATACGCTCGGCATGGATCCCATGCTTCTGCATGACATTCAGCATTGGCTCGCGGTTCTTTTCGAAGTATTTGAACGGTCCCATCTCCTTGGCGACAAGCGCGGATTGTTTGTACGCTTCGCCGCTCATCAGCGAGGTGATGGCTGCCGCGTAAGAACGACCCTCTTCGCTGTCATAGGCGAGGCCCCTCGCCATCAGGAGGGCGCCGAGGTTTGCATAACCTAATCCGAGGGGACGATAATCGAAGCTGTTCTGCGCGATTGCCGGTGTCGGGTAGCTGGCGTTGTCGACTTCGATTTCCATTGCCGTGATGGTGATCTCAACGGCCTTTTTGAACGATTCGACATCGAACTCGCCGTCCGGGCGCCGGAACTTCATCAGGTTGAGGGAGGCGAGGTTGCAGGCGGTATCGTCCAGAAACATGTACTCGCTGCAGGGATTTGAAGCATTGATCGGTGCAGACACCGAGCACGTGTGCCAGCTGTTGATCGTTGAATGGTACTGCATGCCGGGATCGCCGCAAACCCAGGCTGCCTCAGAAATCTGGCGCATGATATCGCGGGCCCGGTACTTTTCGAGCGGCCTGCCGTTGGTGACTGCCTTGGTGACCCACTCTTTGTCTTCGAGAACGGCCTTCATGAACTCGTCGGTGACGCGGATCGAGTGGTTCGCGTTCTGATAGAACACTGAGTCGTAAGCGCCGCCGGGAACGTTGAAGCCACCGTCGTAGCCTGCTTCGATCAGCGCCCAAGCTTTCTTTTCTTCATCCGCCTTGCAGTTGACGAAATCGACGATGTCCGGGTGTTCGGCGTTCAAGATGACCATTTTTGCCGCGCGGCGGGTCTTTCCGCCTGATTTGATGACGCCGGCAAATGCATCGTAACCGCGCATGAATGAAACAGGTCCAGAGGGTGTGCCGCCACCTGCCAGAGTCTCCCGCGACGAACGAAGCGTTGAGAGGTTCGAACCAGTACCGGATCCCCATTTGAAGAGCATGCCTTCGGTTTTTGCAAGTGTCAGAATCGATTCCATCGAATCCTGCACCGAGTTGATGAAGCACGCAGAACATTGCGGACGTTCCTCATTCCCGACATTGAACCAGACGGGGCTGTTAAATGACATGTGCTGATTGACAAGGAGGTACGTCAATTCATGATAGAAGATATCCGCATCTTCCTGTGTAGCGAAATAGCCGTTTTTTACACCCCATGTATAAATTGTATGAGCTACACGCTCGATCAGTTGTTTGACACTGTGTTCACGTTCCGGCGCCCCGATCTTACCATGGAAGTACTTTGAAACGACGACGTTTGTCGCTGTCATCGACCATGATTTGGGAATTTCTACGTCTTTCTGCTCAAAGACCTTCTCGCCCTTCTCATTCGAAATGGTCGCAGTGCGAAGCTCCCACTCGACTTCGTCGAAAGGATGTACACCTGGTTTTGTATAATAGCGCTGAAATCGCAATCCGCGGATCTCGGTGGATTTTTCAGCGCGATCCACTTCCGCCGGCGTCATCATCGTCGCCTTCTCAAGCATATCGCTCTCCTCCTGGTTGGCTCTCGTTCTTCTAAAATGGGTTTCTAAACTCTGGAGACAAAAAAGCTACCCCTGGTCAGGTTGGGGACCTGTCCTTGGATAGGTCATAGACGTTGGATCGGTAGACCCCTCTTAGTGGTGTGGGACGCAGCCGGCCCTCATGATGCACCCCTCAGGGTTGGCAGGACGTCTCGGGGGTAAAGAACAGGAAATCGGGTTTTCAACAGGCGCAACTAGGTGTGAATATAAGCGGTTGCGGTACCTTTGTCAAGTTAAAATTTAGAAGGGGACATATTCGTCTATAATTTAACTTGACATAACAAGCCCGCGCGGGTAAGAAATCGGTCTCGCGGGGTCAAAACGGTGTTGCGACTTTTTTGTCACATGCCGACCGGTTGCCGCGTAACCATTTTGTTTTTCCGTGAGATCGCAGAACACCTGGTATACCAGGTTGCCCTCGCCCGACAAGACATCAGCGCCGAAGATGACCCGCTTCGAATTCCCGGCGAACCCGGGTTCGTTGCCCGGCGTCTCTTTGAAACGTTTACTCTGTTAGTCCGGTTTTGTGGAGAAGAACTTCTCAGGATGGATCAAATCATGGCTGTCGCCATCGAGTTCTCGACGATGCCGCAAATGCTCGATCGGATCACGACGAAATTCGCGAACGAGCAGCGCCGATGTTGATGCGGTAAGCGGAGAGAGAATATCAGGGAATTTCTTTCTCGCAGAGTCGCAAGAATGTCGAACTGTTCGCCTTCGACATGCCTCGCCCGGAGTGAAAAAGAATGACCAGGTTGCGTTCATATCAGAGAACCGTCCGGAGCGGATTGTTGCGATACCGGAATCGTCGCGCTCGGTGCACGAGATGTAACCACCTATCTTACTCTGACACCGCCACTAATGTCGGACATCCTGAATGATTCGGGTCCGAGAGATCTCCTTTTTTCCAATGCACTCCAGCTTGGGAAAATCCTGCCAATCTGGCCCGAGCTGAAATCGCTGGCGCGGGTTGAGGCTGTCCAAAAAGTACTTTCAACCGTTATTGCTGCTTCAAGAGATCGCAAATAACGAAGATTTCGAAATCTCGTCGTGGTCGAAATGACATTTCGACCTACATTTTGGACAGCCTCATTGGACAGCGGAACGATATGACTTTGACGTTCCCCTTCTGTTCGAACATCAAATCCGCCGCGCAGGTTCTTCCGCCTGGTTTCACCGGTATGCTCCTGTCGTTTCTTCCGTCGTGTCACTCGTTTGAGCGGGTGGCGGGATACCCGACGGCGATGTCGTGCGGATGTACCGTTGCCCATACAGAGAACGCCGGGACCGTGCTCGATAATCTGATCGAGGTCCACGATGGTGACGGATGTTCCAGGGATGTTCGAGAGAATCTATGCGGGAATTAAGAAGCAGGTCGACGGCAGTGTACGCACCCGCCGGAGGTTTTTCGACTGGGCAACAAGTGACGGGAGATTCCGGCGAGGGCCCGAAAATCATGAACGGGTGCGACAAGAACCCGGACGCGACCGTAGAAATGATCGATAGCGACGTTTGGTTCCACGCGTCGGACGTTGGAATGTTTGATCCTCAGGGGCACCTCATGACAACCGATCGGAAGAAACACTTCTTCGTCAGTTCCAGCGGTATGAACATCGCGCCCCAGCCCATTCAAAACCTTTCCTTCCGGAGCAGGTCATCGAATGGTCCGTACTGCTGGGTGATGGCAGGACGTTTCTCAAAGCGCTGATCGTTCCGGAATCCGAGGCCCTCGAAGAACACGCGAAACACCTCGGGATCAGTTTCTCGCTGGAAGCCGATCTCATCGAGGTGATGAGGTTCGGGAACTCTCTGAGAAAGAAATCCAGGGATTTCAGAAGAATTTACCGACGTATGACCGGGTCCGGCGATTCGAGCAACCGTCGGAGCAGGTTTCGGCAGAGAGCGGCGAATTGACACCAGCGTTGAAGGTGAAACGAAGGGTCATGGAAAATGAAATCGCTGCGCTGATAAAGAGATGTGCGGAATCATCCCTTCGAACGCGCATTCAATTTGCAGCCGGGCGGGTGAATCAGGGGCTGGGCACGGTGCCTGCCCATTTCTTGATACAGACGGACTATTCCTTTCGCGGGGAGGGGGACGAAGGGACGCGCACGATTCTGCGTAGCAGGATTCTATCCCCGACCACCCACGCGTCTGCGAAGCCAATGCTGCTCAAGCCCCCCAGCTTTTGGCTAGCCTCGGCTCTCGTCCGAAAATCTCCGATGCGGACTTTGTACACCGGCGGATCATAGACAATGTACACGGAGTCCTCAGTCACGCGCTGCACTGTTGTAAGACGCATCGCATTTGCCTCGTCGATATTGCTGGTGGCAAAGATCTGGATGCGATAACCTTGCGACGGCTCGGATTCAATAATGAGACTGTCTTTGCCGGCTTCGCTCGCGGCCCGCTGTTGCTCGATTTCGTGCCGCTGCACCACCGCATCCAATTCGTCGTCGTAATCGGATGGATTGAACTGCCGTTCAATCTGAGCGAGAGGTACCTTGCGTTCGCGCTCCTCGGGCGGGGAATCGGAGCTTCTGCGCGATCCTTCGGATGAACCGCATCCTGCGAGGAAGGCCATGAGTGTAGAAAAGAGTATTCCCAGACCGCAGAGCTTCATTTCGAGATATAATTGATCCAGGAATCGGTGTAGTCCTTGGGAAATTGTTTCAGAATCGACTTGCGAAGCGAATCGGCCTGCAGTCGCGTATCGAATTTCCCAACACGCACACGGTAGAGTTTGTCGAATGGTTCGAAAGTGTTGAAGATCGGCAGATCGGCGAAACGATCTTTGGCGAGTTTTTGAGCTCTGAGGGCATGATCCGTGCGGGCGAATGCGCCAACCTGAACCGTGTAGGCCGGGTTCGCCGGACGCTCTATAGGCTTGATCGCACGGAGCCCCGATTTCGTGGTACGCATCACCGATGCCACGAGAGTATCGTGCTGCGACGTGAAACCGGCACGTTTGGCACGCAGTGAGTCGGCTTTCCTGAGGGAATCCACTCTGGCGCGCCCTGATTCTGAGAGATCCTGCGTGGCAACGGGTGTGCCGAGTTTCTTCCCGCTTCCCGCTTCTTCAGAGGATACGCAACCTGCCAGGACAAGAGAAACGATGAGAGCTATGTAGTAGAGGACCTTCACCCGTATTCTTCTCTGGCTTTTGAGCATGGCAAATGGTGAACGGTGCGATCGTATCCTTCAATATATCAGAAAATGAACGACTTACAAGCCTGAACTCGCCGGCATCAAATACCCCAGCCAATCAAGCGCCGACGGTCGGTCAATACCTGCCGTAGAGCGGGCCGTAATTTTGGCTCGCGCGAAAGTCCGCTCCTTCTAAATCGTGAGTTCCGAAAGCCGTCCATGCGCTCGGCCGGAAGACCGCGTCTGCTCCGACGTTGTGCATTGAGACCGGAATCCGGAGCATGGATGCCAGCGTGATGAGCTGACGGCCGATATGTCCGTAACTCAGCACACAATGGTTTGCGCCCCAGCTGTTCATAACGCTGTAGACATCGCAAAATGCTCCCTCACCGGTTGCCTTTGGGGCGAACCATGTTGTGGGCCATGTCCGGTCAGTGCGTTCCTGCAGAGCTCGGTCGACTTTTTCCGGGAGATTGACGGTCGAGCCTTCGGCAATCTGCATCGTGGGTCCGAGGCCCTTGATGAGGTTGATTCGGAACATCGTCGCCGGCATCCCGCCTTGTGTTAGAAATCCGGAGGAGTATCCACCGCCTGCGAAATACTCGCGCATTGCAGGATACCAGGTCGTCGCTTTGAGACACTTCTCCGCTTCGTTCTGCGTGATCTCCCAGAACGGCTTCAGCCCCGGTTTCCCGTTGAGCGCTTGCTGGCCGGAGCCGTCCAGGGTGGCCGCTCCTGAATTGATGAGGTGGATGATACCGCCGCCAGCGGGACCGGAAAGCTTGTGTCCGGTGACGCGCTTCACGGCCTCCGGGCTCCAGTAGGTTCGTACGTCGGCAAAAATCTGCGCTGTGTTTGTAAGAAGATGACCGAAGAGCATCCCGGCTCCGTTGAGTGAGTCGTTTTCCGTCGCGAGAATCATCGGTCT
>DOWV01000232.1:3006-5626 GCA_003519375.1 Bacteroidota bacterium | reverse complement strand
GTCGAACGAGGAATTGAGGATAGCTTCGAGGAAGTCGCCGTTCGGCTTATGATCGGTCCATTGTCGCTGTCCCTGGAACCCGCCGACGATCGCGTTGTGCCCGAGCGCCTCTTCGCCGTACCCGATAGCAGCGAGGCGCGGATTGCCTGTCATCAGGTCTCTGGCGATCAGGGTCATCTTGACAACAGTTTCCCAATCAGCATCCTTCTGCGCCCGGCTCTTCTGAAGCTTCGCGGGATTGTAATCCTTCCCCTCTTTACAGTACGTCTTTACCCACGCCATCGCTTTCGAAAACTCCTGCGTGTCGTATATTGCGTCGTCCATTCTTCGGGTGAACTCACTCATATCAACCGTCTCTACGCGCATTCCGAGGTAACTCTCAAAAAACGAGTGATCAACGATCGATCCGGCAATTCCCATCGAGACGCCGCCCATCGCCAGGTACGACTTGCCGCGCATCGATGCGACGGCGAGCCCAGCCTGAACAAACTGAAGGATTTTTTCCTTCACATCAACCGGGATCGCGGTGTCGCCGGCATCCTGCACATCCCGCCCGTAGATGCCAAACGCGGGGAGTCCTTTCTGGTTGTGGGCGGCGAGTGTTGCAGCGAGATAGACGGCTCCGGGGCGCTCGGTCTCGTTGAATCCCCAAATCGCCTTTGGAAGGAGGGGATCCATGTCCATGGTCTCGGCCCCATAACACCAGCACGGTGTAACGGTCAGTGAAACGCCGACACCGGCACGGGTAAATTTCTCTGCAGTCTGCGCCGCTTCGCTTACGCCGCCGATGCACGTGTCGGCGATAACGCATTCCACAGCCGCTCCGCTCGAGTGACGGAGCGATCGCGAAATGAGTGCGGCAACCGATTGCGCCATGCCCATGGTCGGGCCTTCGAGCGATTCCCGCACGCCCTTCCGTCGTCCATCGATGGCCGGGCGGATCCCGATCTTTGGCAGCCTGCTGGTTTGAATGCTCGGGGAAGGACTCTTTGTCGGGTTACCCATGAATGGTTCTCCTGGACGTCGAAAGGAGCGATGTGATGATCGCCGGTCTGCTATGAAGCCTGGCGGTTGGAAGTGTTCTGTTGGCCCCGTGGATTCCCTTTTGGCTCCCCCGGTCGGTCGAGCATGTTCTCATGCGGACCTCCAATCTGAAGCTCCCGGAGTTCCGGCGGCAGGCGGGAAGATCTATTCTTGCCGACGTTCTCTTGTTCCGAGGCGCCGCCCATTGCGCGTTTCAATTTGACATACGTGAGCGCTCCAAGAACCACGGTGGCAATTGCCATGACAGCAATCAAAATGTCAGTCATGAGCGATCGGCTCCTTCCCGTCCCAGATCAATTGTCCTAAGGATAAAGAGATGAATGATCTCGGGTGATGATTGCGGGCACAGGTCAGACATCATAAGACTATTGTTGTGACGGTCGCTGCCGGTGTGCTTGGGAAGTTTATCAAGAATCCCGCCAACTTTCAACCGTTGTCAGCGCTTTGTTTCGGACGGCTGAACCAGGGGATACTCGTAAGAAGGAGAAGAACAAGTCCGATGATGATCATGACGTCAGCCAGATTGAAAATGGCTGTCTCGATTGGCCCGATCGAGAGCTGTACGAAATCGACAACCACGCCGCCCTTGAGGAGGCGGTCCGCAAGGTTGCTCAGGCCGCCGCCCAAGACGACGGATAATGCAATGACGTCGGATTTCCTAAGATTCTTCTCCACGAGGGTGAAAGCTAGAACTGCTGCCATGGCTGCCCCGGCAAAGACGACGAGAAGCCAGAACCTCACGATTGCCGGAAGGCTCGAACCAACGCCGAGAAGGGCCCCGCTGTTTTCGGTGTACTGAAGGTGAATGGTCCTGCCCAACAGCGCGATTGGCCCGCCGCCCGGGAGTTCGCTTTGCGCGATCGACTTCGTCGCCTGATCGCAGCCGACGCAGGCGAAAATCACAAAGAGTGTCAGGAATGTGCGTCGATACAGCGTCATCGTGGAACGTCCGTCATAATGGTCATGACGGGCTCAAGGCGGTCAAGTTTCCTGTCACCTTCATAATAAATGCGCTCCAGAAAGAGGCCGGACGGCGGGGCTGTCCAGGCTGCAGGCTGGGCCGAATGACTCTCGAGAAACGCGCGGGCGCGATCGAGGGAGAGTTTCCCGCGTCCGCATTCTGCCAGTACTCCGACGATCTGGCGGACCATTTTCCAGAGGAAGTGAGATCCGACAAACCGAAGGAGGATGAGATCGCCGTGTTCACGAATCTCGATTCCTTCAATCTCAACTTTGGTAGATTTCTCGTCGGGATCGTCGGCTGTGAACGAGCGGAAGTCTTTCAGTCCGACGAAGAGTCTGGCTGCTGCCTTCATGGCCTCGATGTCGAGGTCCTCTTTGATCCACCAGACAAAACGTTTCCCGAAAGCAGTTCGGCGGCGCGAGATCTGGTAGAGATAACTGCGGGAGACGGCGTGATGCCGTGCATGGAAACGGGGAGGAGCTTTGGATATTTCCAGGATGTTGATGTCCGATGGCAGATCGTCGTTCAATTTACGACGCAGGATTTCCGGAGCGAGCATGCTCGCTGCTTCGAGATGAGCAACCTGCCGCAGTGCGTGAACGCCGGAATCCG
>DOWV01000232.1:0-2951 GCA_003519375.1 Bacteroidota bacterium | reverse complement strand
AAACCTGCCGAAGCGCGTGAACGCCGGAATCCGTGCGCCCCGCTCCATACAATTCGAACTCTTTCGTACCGAGAGCTTTTCCGACCGCCGAGGCGATCTCACCCTGAACCGTGCGGGCATTCTTCTGAATCTGCCATCCGCTGTACCGGGTCCCCTCGTACTCGATCGTGAGCTTGAAGCGTGCCATCGTTTTAGACTCTCGCGGGGATATGTGGTGATGTGAGACCGGACGGGAGGCGGGGCGAAGAAATCAAAGCCCGGAACTCCTCCCAACGCCGGGATGGATTGTCGCTCGTCCCGCCTCGCCCCTCAATGTATTGCCGCACAAGATCCTGGCCGAGGTTGTAATTGATGACATAACTCCGGTAGACATCGATGAATCTGACGCGTTGGGCTGCCCGCCCGGCCGACTTCAATGCGTAGGTGACGAGCCATTCCTCGGCCTGACTGCGAGACATAGTGCCGTTGAGATACCCCCGGGCTGCTTCATTATGGGCATAGTTGAGCACGCCGGTCAATCGATGGACATCGTAGTACCGTTCCGTTTCTGCAGGATCAAGTCCGGCCAGGGGGAAGAGGGTCGCACCTTCGAACGCGGTACGCTCCTCGCCTGGAAAGGCAACCTCGATACCGAAATTCGCGGTACCCTCGGCAATGAGTGACTGAGGGCTGAAGAGCGCATACACGGTGAATTCGATCCACCGCCTCTCCCGCGCGAGATGAGCTTCCAGAAGCGTGTTGTAAACGTGATGGCCCGGGTATCCTTCATGTGCGGCAAGATCGACGGCGCGATCGATGAAGATCGGAAGGTCCGTGTTGATTTGAATCAGACTCGTGCTCGAGCCTTTGAACCAGTTGTAACCGCTCCATGGTTTGTTGGAGACATATTCGAGCGTGAACCGGTCCCCGCCCGGAAGATCAATCGCTGTGCGCGTTCGGTCACGACATTCGCGAATCGCAGCTTGAAAGACCTCATCGAGCTTGACGCGTGGAATGACAAAGTGGTTCCTGAAGGTCTCGTAACGCTGAGCGACCGAGCCGTTGCCCGGGAGGATTCCGCCGAGTTTGGAGAGCATTCCCTCGAAAAAAGCAGTTGTGTAGACAGGAGGGGGGGCGTCGTAGAGGGCAAACGCCTCTTCCTCAAATGTGAATGTGTGTCCCTGGAGCATCTCGAGTCGTGCGATTGCGGATCGCAACTGACGTGAGAGGTACTGATGGCGAAGAGCGAGGATCTCCTCGTCCTGAGAGCGGGGGATGCGACCGAGATCCCGCAGAAGTTGTTGTGCGGAAGCGTTGAGATCCTGGATGGACCGGCCCGCCGCTTTCACCTCGTCACGCCAAGGCTGAGGGCCAAAGTATGCATCGACATAGTCGGGATCGTGCAGGCCTATGGCGAGGGCAAGCTTGACGTAGGCTTCTGCTGCATGGTCGAGGGGTGTGCCTGTGCCGCCGGGCGTAGAGGTCATTGTATCATTCCGTCGGAGAGAATCGGTTTTTGAATTCTTCGGGCATCGACGCGATCGTCCTTTTGTCATAATCAAAGAAGACAATCCCGGTCTTTGCGCGCGCCACCTCATTGCCGTTGCTGCAGACCTTATAGGTGAGATCGAGCCCATGCCGCTGGAAGTCCGTGAGCCCGATATCAACGGTAAGGGTCTCGCCATAGAAGATTTCAGATTTGTACACCAGAACGGCGTCGGCCATGATGATCCCTTTACCTCCGATATTCTGCTCCGAAAAACCGAATTTTCGGAGAAACTGAACGCGGGCTTCATGAAGAAGGGAAAGCAGGGAGTCGTTGCCGACATGGCCGCCGTAGTTCACATCAGTGATCCGTACGGGAATCTCGCAGCTGAAAACGACACGGTCCGGAAGGTCTATCTTGACGCGAGCCATGGATTCACTCCCAATGGTCGGAGGTGGATTGCAACGCAAAGTAGGGAAAATTGATGTGCCCGTCAACGAATGGAAACGGGAAGATATACCGTCCTCTCACGTGAAACTCCGGGAGAGTGTGAGACGTAGGGAATAGTAAGGAGGCGATTGACCATGACGAAGTTCCTTCTGTGGCTTCTTCTGCTTGTGATCTGCTGGCCGGTAGCTCTGGCTGCGCTCTTCCTGTATCCGCTCGTCTGGCTGCTCCTTCTTCCGTTCCGATTGCTCGGAATTGCCGTCGATGGTGCGCTCGGATTCATTCGGGCGCTTGTTCTGCTTCCGTCGACGATCTTGCGGCGTATTTAGGGGTCGCAGGAACAAAAAAACCCGCAGCATGTCCTACCTCGCGTGCCGCGGGTCTCTTTCCTAGAACTGAACAACTTGGCGCCGAACCACGGCTCCGGTTCGTCTGCCGGGGAAGCATCCGGCGCTTCACCGAACGCCGGTCCATCGGCTCTACTTGCCCGTACTCTTCTTCACCTGTGCCTGCATTTCTTCGGTCCAGGGCGGGACGACGCCGTTTGATCGCGCGTATGCAATCGACTGACCCAGGTGTTCATGAATATGACCCAACATCGTGAGCAGAACATTGCGGACAGACGTCTTGGTGCCGAACATGGTCACCTGTTTCTCGAGATCCTCATCCGTCAACGCAGACAGGGCGCTCTTCGTCCATTCGAACGATGCAGTCAGGGACGTCGCGAGCTTCGCTTTGTCGGTGGTGGCGGCTTCACTCTTTTCTTGAGCCATCAATTGCTTCATGTCCACCGGTGGTTTTGCGCCAACGAAGGTCATGAAAAAGTAGTTGGAGCCGGCGACATGAGCGTAGACCTCGCCGATCGAGCGGACGCCTTCAGCCGGGCGCCATGAAAACTTTTCCTGCGGTATTGCACCTTCGAGTGATACAATCTGTCCTTTCACACGATCAAGCTGCCCGATCATTTCGGAAATGAAGGCGGACTTTGCGTTCTCGCCCGCGGCTGCGGATCCGCTCTGCAGTGAGAGTACCATGGCAA
>DOWV01000157.1:5131-5408 GCA_003519375.1 Bacteroidota bacterium | reverse complement strand
AGAAGATACCAATTTTGGCAATCCCGCGCAAATTGCATATCAGAACGCAAGAGGGATAGACGAACAATCCGAGTTGACCCAACAACATTCGTCACCCCGAGCGCAACCTCGTGCACTATCATCGCCGTGAAGTCGAGGGGCGTCCCGAGCCAGCTACCGGTCTTCGACTTCGCGCTTCCCGACAAGATCGGTAAGCGCTGCGCTCAGACTGACGTGCTTGGGTCGTAGGCATCCTGATTCAACAAACCATCCTCCGTCACCCCGAGCGCAGCTCGAT
>DOWV01000157.1:0-5020 GCA_003519375.1 Bacteroidota bacterium | reverse complement strand
CGTCACCCCGAGCGCAGCTCGATGAAACAACAAAGGTGCGGAGTCGAGGGGTGTTCTGAGATGCCAATTCATTTCACTTGATGACCGGACCTCCGGCTACTATTTTACTGTAAAAAGGAGTCTTCATGATCAGAGCTTGGGTCTATATAATTCTCTGCAGCGACGGGACGTATTATGTCGGATGCACAACTGATCTCGAAGGCAGAATCGCTCAACCCCACGAAGGTACCTACCCCGGCTACACCTCTGCACGAAGACCTGTTCAACTTGTGTGGGTTGCTGACTTTGCGGATGTCTTCCAGGCGATTGAGATTGAGAGAAAGCTCAAAGGTTGGTCAAGACGGAAGAAAGAGGCGCTCATATGTGGCGATTTCGAGCTGATTCATTTCCTCGCTCAATCGAGAGAAATGCGCGAGCGACGAGAAAAACGAGCGCGACGACAGCAAGACGCCGATCCGTCATAGACCAAAGGACGGTCTTCGACTCCGTCCTTCGCTTCACCGGAAATCGCTGTCTCGCTTCGGACTGCGCTCAGACTGACGGGGTTGGGCGGCGGGCATCCTGATTCAACAAGACACCCTTCGTCACCCCGAGCGCAGCTCGATGAATCCTCAAAGGTGCAGAGTCGAGGGGTGTTCTAAGCCTAGACCAAGTCTTCGACTCCGTCCCGACCTATCCCTGACTCGTCATGTTCGAAACCAAAAGGATTCGCTTGAGTCGTCGGGACTGCGCTCAGACCGACGGTCGGGGGTGCGGACCAGGATTGGATCGTTCAAGGCTCAATGCACTTCACGGCCAGTTGCAGTTCTGCCCGTTGATTGTGGCTTTGTAGGATGTGATCTGGCCAACGCTGTTCCGGACAACACTGTAGACGTTTCCTGTGTATCGTTCTGAAGAAGTAGTGCTCTTGAAATCAAAGTCGAACGACACCACCCGGCCAAATGAATCGTACTGAATATTCGAAACTGTGTTTGAGATGGAATTGCTATCCATGGTGATGGCCGGCTGATTATTGCTGACCGTCAGGCGCTTGCAGAAATTCTCTGTCGGATCGGTTGAGCTGTCGTCCTTGTTGCATGAGATCCAGCAGAAAGCGAGCACTGCTGACGTGAGGATTGTAGCACAAGTCTTGATACCCGAAGCTCTCATGACACTTCCCTTTCGTCTGAATGGTAGAAAAGAGCGATTCTTCGTCCGAGCGCCTGAACGTGTTCCTCCACTGCTTCGTAAATGTCGTTTGCATGTAGATCGCAATGATCGGAGCAGCGTCACTTTGTGAGAAGCATCTTCTTGCTCTCCACATACGCGCCTACGTTAATCCGGTAGATGTACACTCCTGAGGGGTACTCTTGTGCATCCCAGCAAGCGGAGTGCGTGCCAGCTGGTATCTCCTGATCGAGAAGCGTTACGATATCCCTTCCAAGTGCATCAAACACCTTCAGCCCCACATGACCGCTGGATAGAATCCTATAGCTGATGGTTGTTCTCGGATTGAACGGATTGGGATAGTTCTGCAGTAACTCGTATTGCTTCGTCCATGGGACCTCGCTTTGCACACTAACTGCCGATCCTGGAGTAAATCTTGTCAGTTCAAGCGTGTAGAGTGTAGCACCATTCCGGTCCTTTCCAACCGCTTTGACAATTCCAGCTCCGGGCGCAACGAGAGAAAGATCGTTTTCATGTTCATACTTCCTTTCAGGAGACCACACAAGGCTCATTTCAAAAGGACAAGTTTCCGCGTCTCAACAAATGAACCGCTCTGCATCCGGCAGAAATAGACGCCGGTTGAGACACTGGATGCATTCCACTTCACCTTGTACCTTCCGGGCGACAATGTGGACGCGACCGGATCCGCGACTTCATTGCCGAGGGTGTTGTAGATTTTCAATGTGACATAAGAAGCTTTGGGAACATCGAATTCAATGGTGGTCGATGGATTGAAGGGATTGGGAAAGTTCTGGTACAGCTCGTACTTCTCAGGAATCCGGCTATCTACTCTCTCGACCGAGGTCAGTGTGCCAAAACCGAGTATGAGCCCCCGACTTGTTCCTGCGGCGTTCCTGGCCACGATGCGGTAGAAGTATTCTCTTCCCATCACGAGTCCCGTCAGTTCCGTCGAAACCGACTGCATCCCCGCGAATGCCCCTATCGATCGACCCGGTGCGCTGTCAGAACTCGCCAGAGTCGAAACTGTCCCATACTCAAACCAGGCCTCGGTGGCCGATCCGTTCGGATTCACGTCTCCGTTCAGGGTTGCGGAAGTTGTTGTGACAGAGGTCGCAGCGGAAGTCGATGCCGTAGGCACGTTGACCGATCGACCTGGCCCGGTGATTTTGAAATCGTCGATGTAGAACGTAATCGGAAGATACGCAGCATTGGCATTCTGGCTGAAGTGGATCGGGGCCCTTCCCGTGTCAGCGTTAGCAGGCACGGTGAACGTGAACGTGATTTGCTGCCACGTGGTAGTGATGCTCACATCGCGTCTGGCAGCCCATTCGTTGTACGATGGATCTCCGACAGTGAAGGCAACGACGGCGCCCGAATTACTGGCTTTGATCCAAACTGAATAGATGTACTGCGAATTCGGCAAAACGACAAAGGGCGCATTGACGGCCTGGATGCTCCACGAATTCGCACCCAAGGCGATCACCTCAACTGCGAGCGATCGCACTCCTTCTTTCACGGGATTGTCAACAACCGAGAAGTTCGCAGTGCCTGTCGAAGACAATTCCCATCCCGGAATTTGGAATCCGGTTTTCCGTCCGACCGTTGTCTCCTCGAATCCTCCGTTCGGGCTGATCGTCACCGAAGATGTCTTCCCTGTCGTCGTGAAAGTGAGGACGGATCCTCGAATTATTCCGCTGGCGTTGCTGGCTGCGACTCGAAAATAGTACGTGGTTCCCGCCGTCAATCCACTCACGACAGCCGAAACCGAAGTCGCGGAGTTCCCGGAACCGACAGATTGGGACGTCGTGCTGCTGTAACTTGAGAATGCCGGATTTGTCCCGTACTCAAACCATGCAGTCGTCGATGAGCCGTTCGGGTTGACGCTGCCGTTGAGCGTGGCAGAGTCGGAGCCGATGGAGGAAGCCAATGAGGTCGTCACCGTCGCCGCATCAAGCGTCATATTCGAAAGGGCTCGCTGCCAGACTCCGCCTTCACTAACTCCGGCGTAAAGAACGGTGTCGCCTGCTTCATCTGTGTTGACCGCAAGACAACGGATGTAGGTACTTGTCAGGCCCCAGTTCACAGGAGCCCAGCTTGCGCCGCTATTGCTGGTAAGAAACACACCGTCATCATACGTTCCGGCAAAGAGTCTTGAGCCACAGACAGCCAGAGCGTAGATAGAGACTCCTTGCTTGAATCCTGTATTCATTGCCGTCCAACTTATGCCGTCGTTGGTCGACCGAAACACACCGCCGCCAGAAGTCCCCGCGAAAACGTGCGACCCGCTCACTGCAAGAGCATAGACAGATGTACGCGTCAGGCCGGCATTGACCTGGGTCCAACTAGTTCCATTATTCGTCGAGAGAAAAACGCCGTTGTTTGTACCGGCAAAAATAGTCGAGTCCTTAAAAGCAAACGTCCTAACATTGTTGCCTGAGAGAGCCGGCCAGGACCATGTTGTACCATAATCCCTAGAAACGGTAACTCCGAACGCATAGAGACCGACGAAGATATTTGGCTCTCGAACAGCTACAGAGAGGACATCGCGCATAGTGAATGACGAATAAGTTTTCTGATTGGTCCAGCTTGTACCATTGTCGGTCGAAACAAACAGTCCAGTGTACGCCGCAGCAAATAGTCTTGTTCCGCTAACGCAAATATCACTGACAACACGGATGTCAAAAGCTGCGTTCTTGTCAATCCATGTCGAGCCGTAGTCCGTCGAAAGATAAACGCCTCCAGCACCGACATAAATATTCTTCCCACTCATCGCCAAAGCATCGACTGTGGCGATTGCCAAGCCTTCAATGGTTGCGAACCAACTGGCACCGTTATCTCGGGAAGCATAGACACCATTGCCCGAAAGTCCCGCAAGGACTGCAGTACCACTTACGGCAAGTGTGCCAACAGATGCCTGCGGCAGTCCATTGTTCTTGGCGATCCAGCTTGCGCCGTTGTCGGTGGAAAGGAACACACCACCGTAGGTAGTTCCCGCCCAGGTGTTTGTGCCACTGGTAATAAGAGCATTCACTGTATTTGTCAAGCCAGTATTCGAAGCCGTCCAACTCGTTCCATCATCGGTGGAGCGAAAGACGCCTCCTTGGTACATCACAGCAAACAGATATGTGCCGCTGGCAGCAAGAGCAGTAACATAACTCGCGGGCACTGGACTATTCACTGCGGTCCAGCTCGCGCCATTATCGGTCGAACGAAAAATATCCCCGGCAGTCGAGCCGGTCGCGGAAAAAAGTTTCGTTCCGCCTACAGCCAAGAACCTCACTCCCCATTTGGTTGATTCGTTGTTGACTGCAAGCCAGCTCGCCCCGTTGTCAGTGGATCCGTACACCCCTTTGCTGTCTATCCCCGCAAAGACAGTTGTACCGATAATCGCAAGCGCATTGATACTAGGATTAGTGGGAAGTCCAGTGTTAACGGCAGTCCAACTTGATCCTTCGTCAGTAGAGAGGAAGAGGCCGTGCGAGAAAGTCCCGGCGAAAAGATTCACTCCTCCCGTCGGACGAGGGCCCACCGCAAGACTCCGTACACCACAGTTGTTTGCAAAACGAGTGCACGCCTTCCAGCTGGCTCCGTTGTCCGTAGAAGAGAAGACCCCGCAATAGGATCCTACAAACACCTGTGGACCGTTAACAGCAAACGATAAGACATTTCCATTTCCAGGGCCGCGTGTTTGTACCCATTGGGCAGGTAGCGGAGCTACGCCAGCGATTCCCCAAAACACGAGCAAAAAGAATCGTTGAGTCGTTTTCATAGTTATCTCTTGATTTAACAAACTGTGGCCCGCAACCCAAGAATGCCGCAGGGGACAACTACCAGAGATACGACACCCCCACAC
>DOWV01000231.1:1550-9402 GCA_003519375.1 Bacteroidota bacterium | reverse complement strand
CGCGACGAAGGCGCTATGCCGGATATTTCCCATTGATGATTGTCGATCGGTGATTATTGATGTTCTTAGCTCTCGATGCTCACCCTCAGTCCATGAAAATCAAATGCAAGATCAAGGATGGTGAAACCAGCTTTCGTGATCTTCTCGGTCGCGCGCCGTTTGCCTTGCTCTCCATCGCAACAAAACACAACGCAGCCTCCGCCGCCCGCACCGCACGGCTTCCCGCCGAGGACATCCCCTTTGACAAGCGCGAACAGGTCCTCGAGCATTTGATTGCTCGTAGATCCGTCCATGATTTTTGTGCATTCAAACTGCATCGAAAGGATTTTCCCGAATTTCTCGAAATCCCCTTTTTCCAGTGCTTCCTTTCCGTCGTGGGCGGAGTCGCGCATGCGGATCAGAGCGTCAATGATATCCCGGTTGCCTTTGGCGAAATTCCCCCAGACGTTTTCGTGAATTCTCGACGAGAGCCGCGCGACCCGCGTATAGCAGAGCAGCAGACAGGCCTCTAGCTCCTGCACTCGTGGTGCTGAAAGCCCGACCGACTGAGAGTGTATCCCGTTCCTGGTGAATTCAAAGACATTGATCCCTCCGACAGCAGAGGCGCACTGATCCTGCTTTCCGCCGATGATCCCAAGAACTTTTTCGATCTTGAATGCATCCTCGGCAATAACCAGCCGTTCCTGAACGCTGGACAGCGGGCGGCCCTTCACCAATCCCAGCCAGAGAACGTTCATGCTGGCGGAACTTCCCAGACCCGCGCCCCAGGGGAGATCCGCTTCATAATGCACGGTCATCCCGTCTTTTGTGGCGCGGTGATCCCCGCTCAGGAGTTCGCCGTGAACGTACTTCTTGATCGCAGCGTTGAGGGTCGCTCCCCCGAACGTCTCGTAGAAGATCGGAACATCAGTCCATGCACCGGCAAAGTCTATCCGGACGGGAGCTTCTGCTGTAATTTTCATGGATCACCTTGAATCGCATGTGTTCTGAATGAGGAATTCAAAGAGCGCCTCTACTATGAGTTCGCTGAGGCACGCATCACGCTGCCGTGCCTTTTCCCGAAGTGAGATTGAGAGCTTCACGAACCTTCGCCGCCAAAAAGGACCTTAAGCATCGACTGATAAGGAATATCGGCAGCAACGTGACGGTCCCCCAGGCAAGTGCCCGTCACCTCATCAGAGCTTCATCATCGCGAGGTGGCGGTCACTTCTCCGCGCTGATAGGTGACCGGCACGCACGAGAGCTCGCAGCAACGTGACGGTCACCGACCGTTTAGATAATGATCATCACTCCCGCGCTATATGAATTGTACGTGCCAATATTGTAGTCGACATTGACGTTGACGATCAGCAGCTTGACGCTCAGGCCAAGCGTGATGCGGCTCTTGTTCTCCCCTTCGAGATCGAACACGATGCGCTGAGGAATTTTGCCCGTCGGAGTGTCAAGAGTGTAGTCATAAGTGAATGTCATTGATGAGCTCTCGATCATGTAACCGGCGTAGGGCGTCAGGTTGAGCGCCCCCCAACCGAACCGTTTGCTGACGTTGACGCCGAACGCGGTGGTCTTTGCTTCGAAGATGGAGCCGGCATTGATCTTCTGGCTGAAGTAGCTTGCCGAAAAATCAACCGGGAATTCAAGAGGGAACCAGACGGCCGGATTGTGCTGTATCCCCCAGCCGAAGTACTTCGTCTCCCCAAGCTCATCGCTCATCTTGTAGCTGGGCAGGTAACGGAACGTGAACTGGCTCCCCGCAAACGTGCCGAGGGTGAGCTGCGGCGCGGCGAGCGGTATCATGTTCTTTCCCAGGAATTTTGTATCGCCCAGGAGCCCCGTCACCGGAAGAGCCATCTTCTGAGAGGGGACAGTGACCGTCCGTGACGTCCCGAGCGGGTCGGTAAACGTGAACTGACCGCCCTGGAAGGTAATCTTTACACTATCGGTTTTGCTTCCGATAATCGTCGGTCCTCCGATGCCCACATTGTAGTCCTTGCCTCGGATCTGGTTGATGATCTCCTGCTTTGCCTGATTCTTGTACGCGGGTGGGAGGCTGTTATACGTCGGATCGTTGATGTTGTTTGTCAGATATGCGGCTTGTGAAGAGTCAAACTGGAATACACCGGATGTGCCGAACGTCTTGTGTTCGTCCGAGAAGAGAGTCCCCATGACAACCACGCCAAACTCAAGGTCGAAGTCGATCATTTTGGCCTTCGGCGCGCGATGGAACCAGCCCGCGTTCAGGTCCGAGCCGATGCCGGAAACAACCGGTCCAACGTACTGCTTCGCCGCATCCCTCGACAGTCTCTCGAGTGAGCTCTCGAGGTTATTCGTCTCCGTTTGATTCTGCTGCGCGATTGCAGTCAATGCAAAAGCCAGCACCAGCAGCACGACCAGGATTGTCCTTCGCTCCATGATTTACCCCTCCAATGGGATTATATGTGGGATCGCTCTCCCCGCTCACTGCACGGGATGTGGCCGCTTGAGGCCTCGTTCAGTGTACGAATGGCCGTCGAGAATTGCAATTGCAGCATCGGCAAATTGATCCGTGTATCAAACTGATACCAGGTGTGTCGGTAGAAGCCCGAATTCTCACTGGAATTTCGACATAGAAGTCGGACTTCTGGCGGGGAGTTCACATCAACTTCGAAATTCTGGATTGGATTTTCCGCTGCCAAGAGATGTGCGCAGGTGGCAGGCTTCGATCGATATTCAATGAGGCACAAGATAACCGCACAGCGAATATTGAATATCCATCACCAAATATCGATTGATGAGGGGTGGGGGATCGCCGCGTGAGGGCACCATGCAACTGCCCGCCACTTAATCTACGACAAACACTTGCGAAGTAGCGGTCACTTTGCCGCGCGAAAGGTGACCGGCATTCACCACGATGCTTATCCAGGTGACGTTCATCTACCCGCCGCATTGATATGAAGATGGCATTACGCTCAAACGAAGACGGGTGAATGCGACTCGAATTCGAAGTCCACCGAAGCATATGTACGGGACAGAGGTTCGGGCACTTTCCACTGAGTATTCCAATCAATTCGACAACGCCTTCCCGAATTTGTAAAAAATACATCGACCATTTCGATCAGGCTCCGCGAGGCTTTCTCTCCCCTTCTTAACTCCCTTAGCTCCTTCGAGTTACGGTGTCGCTCCCATACATGCAACTCAGTTGATCTGGCAGGGGGAATGCAGCGTTCATTCAAGGAACGACATAACAACGGAGCTGAAGGATGAATTGCCCTAAGCCACACAAGACGCGTCGCGAAACTCTCATGCCTTCCAGAGTATACATCTCTTTTCAGAGGTCTCTGTTAGTCGTTTTTCTCGCTTTTGTGACTGTGCATGGAGTAACTGCCGCTGTGGCACCGCGCGGCTCTATCAGCGGGATTGTCTTTGATCACGACTCCGGGGATATCGTACCGCGGGCGAGTGTTGTCATCCTGGGGACTTCAATCGGAGCCGCCACTGATTCGGCGGGTGGGTTCATGATTCAGGGCGTCCCTGTGGGAACATTCGACGTCCAGGTTTCTATCATCGGTTACAGGACGGCCGTTGTCCGCAACGTGCACGTCAGGGCAGACATGCATGTCTCTTTGCCAATCGCCCTTTCTCAGGTCATTCTCGATCTGGGTGAGTTCGAAGTGATCGCCCCTATCCGTCTTTCTTCGGCCTCTCCGGAGATGCCGGTCAGCATTCATAAGCTGCCGAAGAAAGAACTCCTCTCGATTGGGAGAGGGCTTAACGATCCTTTGCGTGCGCTTTCACTGATGCCGGGCGTGTCCCAGACCAAGGTTGATCGAAACGACCTCCTTGTGCGTGGCGGAAGTCCCAGTGAGAACCTGATCGTTGTGGACGGCATCGAGCTGCCATCGATCAGCCATTTTGCGACTCAGGGATCATCGACCGGTTCGACGAGCTTCATCGACCTCGAGTTGATCGAAAGCGCCTCTCTTTCTGCAGGCGGATTCGGTGCTCGTTATGGCGACAAGACATCTGCGGTTGTTGATCTGCGGATTCGCGATCCCAGAAACGATCGTTTTACGTTCGGACCCAACGTATCCGCAACGCAAGTCGGACTCAATACCGAAGGTCCATTGCCCGGGGGCGGCAGCATTCTTCTCTCGGCGCGCCGGAGTTACCTCGACAAAGTATTTGAGATTTACGGCTTCGGATTCATCCCGCACTTTACAGACGGGCTTCTGAAAGCCTGTCTTCCGATCGGAAGTTCGGACAGGATCTCCGTTCTCGCGGTCGGCGCCATCGATGGCTTCTCCTTGATGAACGAATCGACCGAACACAGGCTGCAAAATTCCAGAATGATGTTCAACGACCAGTCCCGATTAGCAGCCGCAGTAACGTGGCGCCACATTTTCAGCAGCGGATACATGTCCGTCAGTGGTGCCTATACCCGGAGTGAGTATGAGTACCGTCAAAACGATCCGTCCCTCGCCCCGTGGTTTACAGGCTCGTCGGACGACCGAACATACTCGGGCCAGATCGATGCCTTGTTCAAGATCGGCCGAACGTCGGAGTTTGCAGGAGGCATGAGCATCCGCCTGCTCGATTTCAAGGGTGCGATCAATTCGCTTGCTGCCGGACCGTCGGCGGTGAATTACGAGGTGATACCAAAAACCTCCGGGTCAATCGATATGACAAGTTTCAAGAGTGCGGCCTACCTCCAATTCTCTCACTCAGCGGGGCCGGCCACGATCACCGCCGGTCTGCGGGGAGACTACTACGAAACGACCGGGAAGTCACTTTACCTGGCACCCCGCCTCTCTCTGAATCTGGCCATCTCACCGAGCATCAATCTTAAAGCCAGTGCCGGACGCTACTTCCAATCGCCAAACCCTCTTTGGTTTACCGCGACATCATTCAACAGAACTTTGACACCCTTTGGCGCCGATCACTTGATAGTTGGTGGAGAAATCTTTGTTGGACCGGACGTGTTGATTGGCGTGGAAGGATATCAAAAGCGATACTTCGACTATCCTTCAAGCCTGAATCGAAGATATCTCATCATGGCGAACACCGGCGCGGGCCTGGGCGGTTCGGCCGAAGGCTTTGCGTCATTCGGTATCGATTCACTCGTCAACAAAGGAAGCGGAAGATCCCGGGGAGTGGAATTCTTCATACAGAAGATGCTCTCGGGCACGCCGTGGTACGGCATCCTGAGCATCAGTCATAGCAGGACAGAGTACACGGCACTCGACGGGATCGCCCGTCCGAGCAGCCACGACCAGCCCTGGACCGTAGGAATTGCTCTCGGCTGGTACATCGGCGAATCGTGGGAGCTTGGAACGAAATTCCGGTACTATGCAGGTACACCCTACACGCCGACCGGCTCCACCTATGAAAAAGGCTACAACAGCGCACGAATCGGCGGTGATCACAACCTCGACCTGTATGTGGCCCGTCGCTGGTACTTCAGCGGCTGGAAGCTGAACACGTACGTCAGCATCCTTAACGTCTACAACCGGAAGCCAACCGAGCCTCCGATATTTGAGAAGATCAGCGGAAAGCAGCATATCCCCGGGCTGGGGATCATCCCGACGATTGGAGTCAGCGTGGAGTTCTAAGGAGAGATGAGGGGGAGATTAGTGCCTTGGGGGTAAGACAGAAGAGGTGAGGGCGAGGATAGCGCTTTGGGAGTAGGACGGAAGACGGGAGGGCGAGGTTAACGCTTTGAGGGTGAGACGTAAGACGTAAGAAGTGAGGCGGAAGATGGAAGACGGTAGACGTAAGACGGAAGAAGTGAGACACGTGGCGGGACACTGTCCTGACTCAAAACTGTAAACTCCAAACTCTAGTTTGCTTCAAACAGATTGTAGGAAACACCAACGTTGAAAAACATCTTGTTTTTGTACTCGGGATATCGATTCGGTATGTCGTCATTTTGGTCCCAAACCGCGGCGTCCGCGTTCAACACGAGATACCTGTAAATCTCCCACCTCACCCTCATGCCAGCCTGCGTCTGCCTGAACAATCCTCCTTCAAGAAATCTCTGATCCCATGGCCGACCGTAATGGACATCAGGCGGTCCCAGGACACCCTTCCTGAGCGTTCGTGCGTAAAGGGTTAACCACAGCGGCCGCCACCATCGGTACTGAATCGAGGCGGAGAGTATATCTGCATTCTGGCCGAGCCAATGTCCAAGCAGGTATCCGTGGCTGGTATATGAAGCGGCATCGTATTCGTGGGTATAGACCCACGGATTGAGCCTGGTATACTCCAGCGTGAGGTCAAGATTGTTCAATCCCACGTCGATGAATCTGCCGCCGAGAGTCCACGCGATAATGTTCGTGTTTTGCTCGTTAAAAATCATGTCGCTGTTCATATCATCAATGAAAAGCGTCCCATAGAGAGAGCAAATCCCGGGGAAGGTGTAGCGGATGCCGGCAAAAAGCTGAGCGTTGTCGGTGTCGCGGTTCTGATGTTCAGCCATCCGGAAAAACATGAGCGGCAGCAGGTAGACCCCCTGGAACCGGTCACTGAAGACTACTGATTCGCCAAGTGCAATGTTCAGCGACGAAACCGGTGCATACTCCAGGACGTGTGATGCAAGGTATTTTGACCGATTGACAGACCGAAAGGAGCCGGAGATCGGATCCCTGTAGCTTTCCAACGGATCAATCAGATCGGAATAGAGAGATGCGAGGAGATAGGTAAACTTGAGATTCCGGGAAATCTGGACAACCAGCCTGGCTTGCGGAAAACTCGGCGCCTTCTCCGACAAGACAAGGTTCCCCGATTCACCATACCCCCACCGACTCCTCAGTTTTTCGAGGTAGAGTTGTGCCCCTCCCAAATGGAATCCTATTTGTACCTGAGCCTCGTCGAAATCGAAGCCGTTTGAAGGCTTTGAACTGCTAATCACAAAACCATTTGTCCGCTCGAGCTCCTTCCTCTTGTCAGTGACCTTTCCCCGCTCCAGGTTGTCGAGTGCCGAAGCGAAAAAAGTTACGTGGTCACCGATGTCGCCGAAGAGCTTCAATCCGTTGGACCGTCTGGTGTATCGTTGGCCATCGTTGTCTGCAAATACCCTGTATCCAAGCATTGGTTCGATGGTAACCGAGTTATCGTCATCCTCCAACGAGAGGGAGATCGGATTTCTCCCTTGTGCAAAGCGATAACGCAATTCATCAGAAAATACTCTATTTGCACGAACGCTTTGCTGGTTGACCCGGCCGGCATCGAAGGGGGAATACGTGAGGGTGAAATCGTTCACACGCAGCGATGGATCCAGGATTAACAGACGCTCGATGGCCTGATTCTCCGGATGATGGGTATCGGTGTTAAATCGAACCGATATTGTATCCTGGACTTCCTGTCCGCGCAGGATCGGACTTATGAGGATGACTGAAAGAAGGAGATGCTTCGTCATGGGATGTAAACGCCCGCTGGTGCGTATTCTTTAGTTTTTGGTTCTCAACGCAGAGGCGCGGAGTTCGCAGAGCTACGCAGAGATATTGGTTGGTCTCTCTGCGATTTTCCCGGCCAGACCCGCCCGACCAAGCCCGCCCGGCCGTACCGTTCGGACGGGTCGTTCGGGCGGGCCGCATGGCGTGCTGGTGCGGACCTGCGTCTCAGCGATGAAAACTACGAGATGAGATATTTGAATTGGCACCGAGACGAGGGTTTGGGCAGACTAACGGACAATCTTCGACTTGGCAGCTTTTGAAGTGACAGCATCATCGCTTGAGGCAGCCGGATTCTCTGAAGGCGAATACGTGGGGACATGCTTTCGGAAGAACTCTATCAACTCCTGCTTGGTGGCAGTACCATTCAGCTTCTTGAGCTCACTGATGAGAGAGTCAATAGTCTGTGGAGTGTGCTGCCTGGTAAT
>DOWV01000231.1:292-1264 GCA_003519375.1 Bacteroidota bacterium | reverse complement strand
TATTCTATCCTGATATCCTTGTCGGGGACAAGATCGTTCATGGTGATCAGATCCCGGGCGATGTCGACTATTTTGAGCGGTTCGCCCATATCGAGAACAAACACATCTCCCTGCGTCCCCTTCGCTGCAGCCTGGAGCACAAGGGCAACGGACTCCTGAATCGTCATAAAGTATCGTTGCATGTCAGGGTGGGTGATCGTCACCGGCCCTCCGCGCTTGATCTGGTCGATGAAGATCGGCACGACGCTCCCCCGGCTTCCGATGACGTTCCCGAACCTGACCGTCACAAAATTCGAGGAGCTCTCCGCGCCAAGGGCTGTCACGATGTACTCGGCGATGCGTTTCGAAGCGCCCATGACGCTCGTGGGATTGACAGCCTTATCGGTGGATATCAGGATGAAGTTCTTGACCCGGTATTCGACAGCGAGGTGAGCAATATTGTACGTCCCGCAGATATTTACCCGGGCAGCCTCGTGAGGGAATTGCTCCATGATCGGCACATGTTTGTACGCCGCAGCGTGGAAGACGACATCCGGCCGGAAAGCCGCAAAAACACTCTCCATCCGGCAGCGATCCGAAACGTCGCTCAGGAACATATGGAGAGGTACGTTGTAGCGGGCCTGCAGCTCGACAAGAAGCGTCGCGAGATCGCTTTCATTGTTATCCAGAATTCCGACGCTCGCGGGGGCATAGAAGCACACCTGGCGGCAGATCTCCGATCCGATCGAGCCGCTCGCTCCTGTGATGAGAATCCGCTTGTTCCTCAAATACGCATTAATGTCGAGCATGTTGATCCTCACGGCCTGGCGGCCTATGAGATCGGTGATGTCGATATCGCGAAGATCTCTGATGCCCACCTGAAGGACATTCGAAATGTCATTGATGGCGCTGACGACCTTGATGTCGTGCACACCCCCCTGCCTGGCAAGAGCATGAATACGGCGGTGAAACTGTCGATCGGCGGGTGAAAAA
>DOWV01000231.1:0-165 GCA_003519375.1 Bacteroidota bacterium | reverse complement strand
GAATGAAACAGCGACAATAACAGACTGAACGTTTTTCTCCCTGATCAGGATCGGAAGGTCATCGATTTTTCCGAGAACCGGGAAACCCTGGATGTAAAGGGCTCGCTTTCCCGGGTCATCATCGACGAGGCCGATCGGAAGAAATGGCCGGGGGAGCTTTCGAGA
>DOWV01000280.1:2886-3479 GCA_003519375.1 Bacteroidota bacterium | reverse complement strand
CATCATGGCAAAGACAAAACGAAGACCATCGGCCCGTAAGGTGATACACACCGGGCGCCGCCCGGCCCGCGCACAATCGAGGATCGAATTGCGACGCATCCTCGTCCCGATAGACTTCTCGGATCATTCGAAGAAAGCACTCCAATACGCCATCCCGTTCGCCGGGCAATTCAAATCCTCGATCGATTTGCTGTATGTCGTCGAACCGACGATCTATCCGGCCGACTTCAGCTTCGGCCAGGTCGGATTACCCTCTGTCGAAGACGAGCTCCGGCAGCGCGGTGAGGAGGAGCTCAAGGCTCTCATAAAAAACGAAATCGGGACCCGTGTAAAGGCCCGTTTTGCAGTGCGAACAGGGAAAGCATTCAACGAGATCGATCAATACGCAAGAGCGGAGGGAATAGACCTCGTTATCATCGCGACGCACGGTCACTCAGGCATGGAGCACGTCCTTTTCGGCAGCACGGCCGAAAAGGTGGTGCGATACGCCCCATGCCCCGTTCTGGTAGTAAGACTGACGGAGAAGGAGTTTGTGAAGTAGGAGACTGTACTAGAACCTATCACAAAATTGAAAAAAAGAATCACGCAAAGCC
>DOWV01000280.1:0-2667 GCA_003519375.1 Bacteroidota bacterium | reverse complement strand
TTAGTCGGGGCGACTTTGCCTGCCTGCCGGCAGGCAGGCGTGAGGGTTTTTGAGATGGCTTCTACTAATTCATTGTTCATTCATCATCAAGATTGGAGAGGGGATATGGAGAAGAGAAAGAGTCTGTGGGTAATCGCCCTGATGCTGGCCGTCGGGTCGTTCCTGTTTGCCCAGGAACATGTCGCGACAATCAGTCCGGCTAAACCAAAGATCGGGGACGAGCTCATCATCACGTACAACGCGGCGGCCAAGGCGGCCGTGTTTGGCTCGGCGAAAGAGATATCGGCTGAGGTGCTTGTCGCGAAGAATACCGGCTTACCGCAGTTGATCGAATTACCGATGAAGAAGGACGGAAAACACTGGAAGACCGCCTTCAAACTGAACGACGACAAAGCGCGCGTTCTGTTGCTGCGATTCGTAGCCGGCGATCAGAAGGACGACAACGGCGAGAATGCGTGGCTCACGATGGTCTATGGGTCCAATGGAATTCCTGTCGAGGGTGCCAACTTCTCAAGAGGTACCATCCTTCGGACGGGCTCTTTGGTCGATTTCAAGGTCACGAAAGACGCCGAGGGCATGGCTGGTGCACTCGCGAAAGAACGGGAGCTGTATCCTGCAAATTACGCCGCATTGTTCCTGCAATGGAGCTTGAAGCTGCGTGAGGCACCGGGCGATGAGACAAAAGCCGTCATAAAGAAACAACTTGAAACCGAATTCCAGAAGGCCAAACCGAAAGAAGAGGACCTCGTTCAGTTTGCTTCGTGGTTCGAACAGGTTGGCATGAAAGAGAAAGCGGAAGAGATCAGGACGAAGGCCGCTGTGGAGAATCCGAAAGGAAAGGTAGCTCAGGCGGTAGTGCTGAGCAAGATCTACAAAGAAACCGACATGCTCAAGCGGGCTGACGCGCTACAGAAGTTCCTGTCGGAATATCCTCAGAAGGGAACGGATAAGGAGAATTTCGAGTTTACGATGGGTTACTCCAGGGCAAACGGCTATCTCGCGGCGAAGAAATACGATGAGGTGCTCGCAGCGCTCGATGCGATGCCGAGGAAAGATGGCAACCTCTACAACAATCTCGCCTGGCCTCTCATAGAAAAGGGCACGGACGTGGAGTTCGGGGTCACTTTGGCAAAGATGGGTGTTGATCTGCTGCAGAATCCTGATCCATCCTCCAAGCCTCCCTACCTGAGCGTCACTCAATGGAAGAAATCGACTCTGACGGGCCTGGGGATGATCCAGGACACGTACGCATTCGGCCTTTATCAACTTGGCAAATACTCTGAGGCGGAAAGTGCATATGAGGAAGCGTTCACACTGACCAAAGGAGCTCAGGCCGACATTAATCAACGTCTTGTCGAATGCTACGTGAAGAATGGAAAGTATGACAAGGCGATGAAGGTTGCTGCCGACTGCATCCAAAAAGCCAAGTCGAATGACAAGATGGTAGAGGCTTACAGGACTGCCTATGTCAAGGTGAAGGGCTCGGACCAGGGGTTTGAAGCCGCCGTCGAACAGGCGAAGGCAACGGCAAAGTCAGACATGAAGAAGGACATTCTCAAGAGCATGGTGAACAAGCCCGCCGTCGATTTTGCACTTCAAAGCCTCGACGGCAAGACGGTGAAGCTCTCCGAGCTCAAGGGGAAAGTCGTGGTCGTCGATTTTTGGGCGACGTGGTGCGGGCCGTGCAAAGCATCGTTCCCATACCTGCAGAAGGTCTATGACAAGTACAAGACCAATCCGAACGTCGTCATCCTTGCGCTCGACACATGGGAAAACGTGTCAGGCAAGGAGCGTGAGGATCTCGTCAAGAAATTTATGGCCGACAACAAGTACACCTTCACGGTACTTTACGACAAGGGTTTTGTGGAGAAGTACGGTGTTGAAGGTATACCGACGAAGTTCGTCATCGACAAGAAAGGGATGATCCAATTCAAGTCGATTGGATTCATGGGCGGTGACAAGATGGTGGAAGAGCTCACGATGCAGCTGGAGATGCTGCTCGATGATAATTTCTACTCGATGAACTAAGCTCTCTCAGGATACGCGAGAAAGCGAAAACCCGTCCCGGGGCAACTCGAGACGGGTTTTTCATTGCGCTGTAAGAAGGCCGACTTCTACTTGGGATTGCCCAGGAAGTCGGTCTTCTACACTCAGCTCTCGCGTTCCATCACGAAATCGACAAACTCCAGGAGGGCTTTCTTCGAATCGCTCTCAGGCAGGGATACCAGATCCGCACGGGCGAGATTCGAATAATGCTGTGCGCGCTCGGCGGCATAGTCGATTCCTCCCATCCTGTTGACGAAATCCACCACCCATCGAATGTCCTTCTGCTTTGCACCGCTTTTGATGATTCGCAGAGCTTCTCTGGCTTCTCCACGTGAAGCCTTGGAGAGTGCATGAATCAGCGGAAGCGTGAGCTTTTTCTCCTTCAGGTCTATCCCGGTCGGTTTTCCGATCACACTCTTTCGGCCAAAATAGTCGAGCAGATCGTCGCGGATCTGAAACGCGATGCCGACGTGCTCGCCGAAATCCCGGAGTTCCGCGCGGCGCTGAGCATCCTCAGTTGTGCTCGCTGCACCGATTTCGGTACACGTCGCGAGGAGCGAAGCGGTTTTGTCGCTGATAATCTTCAGATATGTCTCCTCATCGAGGTTGAGCTGCCGGCTC
>DOWV01000229.1:22792-26573 GCA_003519375.1 Bacteroidota bacterium | reverse complement strand
TGCCTATTCCATTGTGGTCCTTGCCATTATCGGTGCTGTGGCGCTCTTCCAGGATTCCTCTTCCGACGCAGAGTCCCCTGCCGTCCCATCACTGGGAGCCATCGGCACCTTGCTCTACTCCATCGCTGCGATCGCGCTGGGGGCGTTCTCCATAACATCGCTCCTCACGATCCGCGATCTCGTGTTCTACAAGCGAAAAAAGTGGACGAAACGGAATTTCGGAGCATTCGTCGTCGCCCTCCTTGCTGCGAATGCCGCCACACTTCCGATCCTGCCGGCAGAGGGGAGGCTCCTGAGCTCGCTCCTGTTTTCGTTGACCGTGATCATCATCGTCGCCAACTCGTTCAAACAGAATTGGGTGGTTTATCTTTCGCGACGCGAAAAGCTCTATTCGATTGCCTATACGGCGCTTCTCTTTCTGACCTTTCTTGGCGTTAATATACTCATAAACCAGACTTCGCTGGAGAGGGCGCTCGTCAGCTATCATTCGCCCTTGCAGAGTTTTATCCAGTTGAACGCGATTTTCGGTGTCGTGTACTTCGGCATGGCGTTCGTCAGCACGCTTTTCCATATGCCCACGGCGGAAGTGTACGAACGGAAACAGTCCGAATTGACCTCCCTCCACAACCTGAGCAGGCTTGTCACTCAGGTGTTCGATTTCTCTGATTTGGTGGAGAGCGTGACGAGCATGACTCTGGAGGTCGTGGGCGCCAACAGTGCATGGCTCGAACTCATCAAAGGACGCAATGAGCAGGGTGAGGTGCTCGTCGAGGTCGTATCGCTCAAGAACACTACCCGGCAGCAGATAGAGTCCATCACCGTCAACAGTGACCTGTCGCTGCGTCAGTTCGTCATAGAATCCAAGCGGCCGTTGGTCGTTGACGATGTCAGCAATGATCGCCGGACGAGGCACATCAAAAAACTCGACATGGAGGTGGGCTCGCTTATTTGCGTCCCGCTTGCGTCGCATAAAGAACTGATCGGCTTTCTTCACGCGACGAAGGAATTCCGCTACGGATTTGACCAGGACGATGTCGATGTTCTGACGACATTCGCGGACCACGTCACGATTGCGATCGAAAACTCCAAACTCATCGCCAGTTCTCTTGAACGCGAACGGTTTCAGCAGGAAATCATGGTCGCACAGCAGATGCAAAAAAGGCTTCTGCCGCAGAAGATTCCTCAATATAAGTCGCTCGAAATCGCCGCGGTTTCCGAACCTTCACTTGAAGTTGGCGGAGATTATTATGATTTTATTGCCCTCGGTCCCGAAAAACTAGGCGTGGTCATTGGAGATGTCTCGGGAAAGGGAGTCTCTGCCGCTTTCTATATGGCGGAGGTGAAGGGGATATTCCAATCGCTCAGCCGCGTAGCGGCGACACCGAGAGATTTGTTGCTTCGGGCGAATCAAGCGCTGGCTGACAGCCTTGAACGTAAAGCGTTCATCAGTTTGCTGTACGCGATTTTCGATATCACGCATACACAAGTTGTGCTGGCTCGGGCGGGACATTGTCCCATGATTCATATCTCGGGTGATCGGGCAGATATGGTGCGGCCGACGGGACTCGGTTTGGGTCTGACTCATGAAGCGATCTTCGAAGAATCGACGGATGAGACGACCATCGGACTCAAGAGCGGTGATGTCTGCATTTTCTATACGGATGGTTTGAGCGAGTCGAGGAATGCAGAAGGGGAGGAATTTGGCTATGACCGCATAGTAAATGTAGCGCTGAGCGCCCGGACGAAATCATCAGAAATGATAAAGGACTCAATTCTCCAGGAAATACGCAACTACACGGGTAATTCCTCGTATGGGGATGATATGACACTCGTGGTGGTGAAAGTAGTATGAGAATACAATTTCCTGGAGTCCGTCAGAGAATGAGTACGAATCGCGGTGAAGGCAGGAAGCGACGGCATGCTATTTCATCGAATCAAGAAGGAGCAAACCACCATGGCTGATTTCAAGGTCCACCAGCGAGACGGAGAAGGGGTGAGCGTGATCGACCTGAAGGGGTACCTCGACGCCCACACGGCCCCGGATCTCGAAAACGCCTTTCAAAAGCTGCTGACGGACAGAAAGTACAACATCATCGTCAATTGCAAAGACCTTACCTATATCAGCAGTGCCGGCTTGGGTGTCTTCATGGCGTTCATCGAAGACGTTCGGAAGAACAAAGGAGACATCAAACTTTCAAACATGTCTCCCAAGGTCTACAACGTGTTCGATCTGCTCGGATTCCCGATTCTGTACGAGATTTATCGGGAAGAACAGGAAGCGGTTGTGAAATTTCACGAGCAGAAGAGAGCTTAGTTCCTAGGCAATGAAACACCTCACCAACAAACGTGCGTTCAACCATGGCTGGTAAGGCGCAGAAACTGACCAAGACGATCGAGAGCCGCACGGACAATCTCCTGGAAGTTCGGGAGTTTGTCCTGCAGGCGTCGCGCCGTTTCGGATTTTCCGAGGAAGAGGCCTCGAAGATCGTTCTGGCAGTCGATGAGGCATGCACCAACGTCATCAAGCATGCCTATCAATACGCGCCCGACCGAACAATAGAAATTGTCATCCAACCGGAAAAGTCCAGCCTCCACATAACCGTCATCGATGACGGCAAAGCCTTTAATCCTTCAGTTGCACGATTGCCCGATTTGAAGCAGCACCTGTCGCACTATCGGAGGGGGGGGTTGGGAATCTACCTCATGCGAACCCTCATGGACAAGGTTGAATATAAGTACGCCCCCGGAAAGCGCAATGAAGTGCGGCTTACCAAGTATCTGACCGCCAGTGAATCGCGCGCACAATCGTAGATCACCCGCCTCCAAAAGCATACCGAGGACGAGGCGCCCCCAAAGAGCTTCCGGCAATGGGGACGGCTCCTCAGATTTTTTGCCGCTGTTTGAGTTCAGCAACGTAGTAAACTCCTCCGTCGACCTTAAGTTCATTCTCGGGACCGTCCTCCTTACCGTTATGGGCAAAATGCTCGTCTCGAAGGGTATGGTGCTCCTGAAGCGCCAGCCGGGTCAGTTCGAGGTCTTGAATGCAAAGGGCCTCGACGCTGAGACAGTGGGACGCTCTGTGCAAATCGACAGGCCTCTCAGGGGCATCGGTTCGATGGACCAGGGGAGTACTGCGCAACCCTGGGTTGCCTTCTTCCAGGAACGGGGGCAGAAACTGCTCGTGCCGATTCTGGCACAGCGCAGGGTTGTCGGTCTCCTGAGTCTTGGCGAACGATTGGGGGGCAAGAAATTCACAAAGAGCGACCACCAGTTGATCATCTCGCTTCTCAACCTGTCGGCTGCGGCCATCGAGAAAGCGGTGATGATCGAACAGCTGCGGGATGTGAATAGAAGCCTCGATCGTAAATTCCAGGAACTCAATACCCTGTTCGATCTCAGCAAGGAATTCAATGTCATCCTTGATGCCGACAAGGTGATTCGCCTGCTCACATTCTCGCTCCTCGGGCAGGTGGGAGTCAATCGCTATGCATTCTGCCTGGACGATGACGGTCGGATGCAACTCGTGGCTTCGAAGCTCGATCATGAACTTGGTTCACCTGAAATCTTGCGTCAGCTCTGCAAGTTGCATGGTGCAGACCTCGTTGAGAATCTTTCGAAGCAAAAGAAGTTCAGTGCCGTTGCCGCGGAACTTGCGAGAGTGGGCATCGTCGCTGTGATCCCGATGCAGCTCCAGAACCAGGTGAAGGGGGCGGTGCTACTGGGTGAGAAGCTGCGGGGTGGTGAGTATGCGAAGGCTGATCTGGAGTTCCTCTACTCGATG
>DOWV01000229.1:11234-22696 GCA_003519375.1 Bacteroidota bacterium | reverse complement strand
GGCCATCATATCGATAGAGAATGCCCGCCTCTTCCATTCCGCGATCGAGAAGCAAAAGCTTGAAGACGAACTCGCGATTGCCCGGGAGATTCAACAGGGCCTGCTGCCGCGGACGCTGGCGGCAATACCCGGATTCGACATCGCCGCTGTGAATATCAGTTCGAAACAGGTCGGCGGTGATTACTACGATCTGGTCCCCATTCAACAGGATCGGTACATTCTCGCTATTGGAGATGTCTCTGGGAAGGGGACGCCGGCTGCCCTTTTGATGGCCAATGTCCAGGCCTCCTTGCGGGCATTTGCCCCGATGGGGATGTCTCTGCCCGATGCGACATGCAGGATTAATGATCTCACCTGCCAGAATACCGGTCAGGACAAGTTTATCACTTTCTTCTGGGCATCGTTGGATAGCTCCACTCGTGAATTCCGCTATGTCAACGCAGGACACAACCCGCCCTTTCTCCTGCGCGCCGATGGCTCGACGAAACGTCTTGACGTTGGCGGGATAATACTTGGATTGATGAAGACGTCCTCCCCTTACCTGGAGGAAGTAGTAACGCTGAATTCGGGCGACGTGATCGTGATGTTCACGGACGGCGTCAGCGAAGCGATGAACTCTCAGGAAGAAGATTTCACCGAAGAGCGACTTGAAATTCTCCTCAATACAGTCCGGACCGAGTCCCCGGCGAAAATCATCGAGACTGTGCGGAAAGCCCTTGATGAGTACGCTCATGGCACCCCGCAGTCCGACGACATCACCATGCTCGTTCTTCGCGCTCTCTAGCCCTCCAGTTGCGCCTTCAAGCTGTCAGCTCCTCACCCCGATTATCTCTGCGCATTGAAATTGCTGCGCATATTTGCTACATTTGCACTGAATTGTCCGGTTCGGCCCCGACAGCGCGACCAAAGAAGGCTCCACCGAAGGTGCTCTCCGGCGATGACCTCGCGGGGGGCCGGCAGACTATCGAAAGGGATGAGAAAGCTAATGAAGTACCAGTTCTTGGACATTGAAAAGAAATGGCAGCAGTACTGGGAGGCGCATCGGACATTTACGGTGGAGGAATCGACCGGGAAGCCGAAGATTTTCGTCCTGGATATGTTCCCCTATCCATCAGGCGCGGGACTTCACGTAGGACATCCCGAAGGTTACACGGCGACAGACATTCTCTGCCGCTATCGGCGGATGAAGGGATTCAATGTTCTTCATCCTATGGGTTGGGACGCATTCGGATTACCCGCCGAAAGATATGCCATGCAGACCAACATTCACCCCAGGGTGACGACGGAAGACAACATCAACACCTTCCGACGTCAGATCAAGATGCTTGGGCTGAGTTACGACTGGTCGCGTGAGGTGAACACCACTGATCCTGAATACTACAAGTGGACTCAATGGATCTTTCTGAAGATTTATAACTCGTGGTATGACTCTCGTGCGAAAAAAGCGCGCCCCATCACTTCGCTGCAGGATGAACTGGAGTCTCAAGGCACAGCGTCGCTCGATACGGAGGAGCGTTTTTCGGCGGAGGAATGGAAAACGAAGAGCCCGAAAGAGCGCCACGATTTTCTGGCTCGGTTCCGGTTGGTGTTTATCTCGGAAATACCCGTGAACTGGTGCGAGGGGCTTGGGACTGTCCTCGCGAACGAGGAAGTAGCCGAATGGACGGAAAAAGGATACACTGTCGAGCGGCGGCCCATGCGGCAATGGATGATGCGCATTACCGCCTACGCAGAACGGTTGCTAGACGATGCCCGTGAACTTGACTGGCCTGCTTCAACCATTGAGCAACAGCGAAACTGGATCGGCCGCTCTGAAGGAGCCGAAATAGAGTTCGCGATTAAAGGTCATGCCGGTTCGCTCCGTGTGTTTACGACGAGGGTGGATACGTTGTTCGGAGCGACATATATGGTCCTGGCGCCCGAGCATCCGCTGGTAATGGACTTGACCAAACCGGAATTCAGAAAGGACGTGGAGGAGTATCGGGGACAGGCGGCAAAGAAGTCCGACCTCGAGCGTGGCATCGAAAAAGACAAAACAGGTGTCTTTATTGGCGCGTATGCGGTAAATCCGGCGACGGGTAAGGACATACCCATATGGGTGGCTGATTATGTGTTGATGGGCTATGGAACCGGCGCCATCATGGCTGTGCCGGGGCACGATGAACGTGACGGAGAGTTCGCCAAGAAATTTGGATTGCCGATTGTCAAGGTAGTCGATGGCGGTCCGGCCGCCCCGGAGATGTTCGTCGATGATGGAGTGGGTATCAATTCCCGTAATAATGAGCTTTCGTTGAATGGCCTCAAGACGCCTGAGGCGAAAAAGGCGATGATCGGCTGGCTGGAGAAGAAGGGATTGGGGAAGGCGACAATCCAATACAAGCTTCGCGACTGGCTTTTCTCCCGTCAGCGATACTGGGGTGAGCCAATCCCGATTATCCATTTCGAAGATGGCACGATGCAGGCCATGGATGAATCGGAGCTTCCGTTGCTGCTGCCGGATCTCAAGAAATTCCAGCCGAGCGGGACGACGGAATCCCCTTTGGCGCTCGCGACAGATTGGATTCACGTCACCGATCGGGAGACGGGCCGGAAGGGGAGGCGAGAGACGAATACGATGCCTCAGTGGGCCGGCTCGTGCTGGTACTATCTTCGCTTCATCGACCCAACCAATCCAAATGAGTTCTGTTCCCCTGCAAAAGAACGGTATTGGATGCCGATCGACCTGTACGTCGGCGGATCGGAACACGCTGTACTCCACCTGATGTATGCCCGATTCTGGCATAAAGTTCTTTTCGATCTGGGGTACGTCAGCACGAAGGAGCCGTTCACAAGACTCCGCCATCAGGGCATCATTCTGGGCGAAGATTCCCGAAAAATGTCCAAGTCACGCGGCAATGTGGTCAATCCGGACGATGTCATTGCCCGGTATGGAGCAGATTCCATGCGCCTCTTCGAGATGTTCATGGGGCCTTTGGAGGAGATGAAGCCATGGAGTACACGCGGTGTAGAAGGAGTGTTTCGCTTTCTGAACAGGGTGTGGCGGCTCTTTATGACCGAGGATGCGGGCTTGAATCCGGCGATAGAATTGGTTCCCCCGACCACCGACTTTGAACGCATCGTTCACCAGACGGTGAAAAAGGTAGGGGAGGATATCGAAGGTTTACGGTTCAACACGGCAATATCGCAACTCATGATCTTCGTAAATGAGGCTATGAAGCTAGAGAAGCTGCCTCGCAAGGAACTGGATAAGTTTGTCCTTCTATTGGCTCCTTTTGCGCCGCACATTGCAGAAGAGCTATGGTCGGAGTTGGGTCACCAACATTCGTTGGCTTATGAACCGTGGCCGAGTTATGATCCTCAAAAAACTCTTGAGGAACAAATTGAGATCGTTCTGCAAGTCAATGGTAAAGTAAGAGGTAAGCTTCTGATCCCTCAAGGAGCAGATCAGGCGAATGTTGAACAACTCGCGCGCCTGGACGCGAATGTGCAAAGGCACTTGGAGGGGAAACAGGTCAAGCGGGTCATTGTCGTTCCCAACAAGATCGTCAACATCGTCATAGGATAGGTCTAACCAAAACTTTGGGCAAGCTCTCTGTCATAGTGATAACAAGGAATGAGGAGCGAAACCTCGCTGATTGCTTGAAATCCACCAACGGGGCAGACGAGATCGTGGTAGTCGACAGCGCGAGCCAGGACAAGACCACGGAAATTGCCCATCAGTTCACACAAAAAGTCTATGTCCGTCCGTGGGACGGATATGCTGCCGCAAAGAATTTCGCATTGCAACAGTGTACAGGTGACTGGGTCCTTTGGATAGACGCTGATGAACGCTTGACAAAAGAGTTAGCAAATGAGATTCAAGAGATTGTGCAGATGAAAGTTAGCCCATTCATAGCATATGAATTCCCCAGGAAAGCATACTTCCTGGGTCGATGGATCCGGCATTCTGGCTGGTATCCGGGCTACGTCGTTCGTCTGTTTCAGAGAAGCGCGGGATCGTTCTCGGATAGCAGGGTGCATGAGTTTCTCCAGATAGAGGGAAAGATCGGCCGGCTCCGGAGCGATCTCTTGCATTATACGGACCCAAACCTCTGGCACTATTTTGATAAATTCAACAGATATACATCATTGGCTGCGGAAGGACTCGCGGAAAGTGGCTCCAGGTTCAGTCTCGTTCAGCTGATCGTGCGGCCTGTCTGGGTTTTCATACGAATGTACGTCATCAAGCGAGGCTTCCTGGATGGAGTGGAGGGTTTCGTCTTGTCGGTTCTTTCAGGTTGTTACGTCTTCACCAAATACGCGAAATTGTGGGAGCTAACGATTCGGAACAAAAGGAGTAATGTCTGATGCCTGAATCAGAAAAAGATGCCGCTCTGTTCATGGGGCTCATTCTCATGTTCCACGCCGCAGCTATGCAGCACATGGGTAAGACAAAGAATCCTCTCACGGATAAGGTCGAGCGAAGCCTGGATCAGGCGCAATTCGTCATCGACACTCTGGATGTCCTTCAGAAGAAAACGAAGGGAAATCTCACGGACGAAGAGTCCCGATTCCTGGTGAATGCAATCAAAGAGCTCAAACTGAACTACGTGGAGGAGCTCTCAAAGGATCAGAATACTCACCCTGCAGGCGAGGGTGAGAAAAAGGAATAATATCATGCGATTTGGCATCGCTGGTAACATCCAGAAGGAGGGGGTCCCGGGGATTGCCAGGAAACTTCTCAAGCGTTTCGAGGCAGCTGGCATTGACTACGTGCTCGAGAAATCGCTTGCTGAATTGCTCCGCAAGAAGTCGAAAGAGAGCCTGTCTGCCAAGACAGTATCGGGTTCCAAGCTGGCGGAACAATCAGACATCCTCATCTCTCTGGGGGGCGATGGTACGATTCTCCGGCTGGCCCGCCAGGTTGCTGAGTACGGGACACCAATTCTTGGTGTGAACTTGGGAAAGCTCGGATTTCTGACTGAGGCGTCTCTCGAAGACTTGGACGAATGTCTGGAGGAGATCTTGAGAGGGGAATATGTGATCGTGGAGCGCATGATGTTGCAAGCGACAACTATCAAGAAACCAAGGATTTATATCGCATTGAATGATATCGTTGTTGATAAATTTGATACATCGCGCGTCCTCGATCTTGAGACGTTCGTCAACGGGGAATATCTTGCCACGTTCACTGCCGATGGCATAATTCTCTCGACGCCTATCGGTTCGACGGGTTATTCGCTCGCAAATGCAGGACCCATCGTCACGCCCCACAATCGTTCTATCACGATCAGTCCAATTTGCCCGCATACTCTTACCGCCCGGCCGGTTATCGTGCCGGATGATTCCACCATCACGATCAAAGTTGCATCCCCTCGCTATAAAGTCCGTCTTACTGCGGACGGTCAGGATGAGGTTCTGATTCGCCCCCCCACAGAAATCAGGGTGAAGAAAGCCAGGCAGACAGCGAGGTTGGTGAAGAGGAATAATACCAGTTACTATGATGTACTCAGAAAGAAGCTGAACTGGGGGCGGGATGTTCGAACTGAAAACGCTACTCGATCGTAGTGCGAGATTCAGTTGTTGAGAGCGCCTTCGTCAATCCACTTCTTAATCCCACTGATCTGATTCGTTGTCAGCGGCTGGCTGTTGAATGGCATACGCGGTGAGAGACGACCGTCGATACGCTGAACGAGCAGGCTGTTGCTGCTCGAGCCCGGGTTGACAAGCCTCGGCTGATAGTTCATGAGGCTGTTGTACGAAGGCATGGTGAGAGCAAGTCCCGCAGCGGCGGCGCCGCTGGAATGGCATCCGCTCAATGCGCATCGCTGCTGAAACAGGGCCTCGACATGCTTCGAGTAACTCACACCGGCATCAGGAAAAACTATCGGATCCAAATTTGGATCGGTAACCTGGTCTTTGCAGGACAGAACGGTCAAGGAGAATCCGGAAAGCAAAAGAAAAACGCCTGCAGATTTCAACGGGCGGGCGATCATACTCTCAATCATCGAAGTTGGCTTTTAAATGGTCCGTCAGAATCTATCGGGTGACTCGTGTTGAAAGTTACCCAAATCTCAGCCGGACGTCAATGAATTTCTCGTTGACTTTCGGAGCCCCTTTGGGTATATTGGATGCGGCGATTTGGGCCGTTAGCTCAGTTTGGGAGAGCGCCACAATGGCATTGTGGAGGTCACCGGTTCGATCCCGGTACGGTCCACTCAAATCTATGATCTCTGGCGGAAGCGAAGAAACTTTGAAGGACAATCTCAACAGGTTGTCCTTTTTTCTTTCTTTCCAGAGATTTGTCATCGAAAGAGCGAAGAGTGATACCTAAGCAGGTAAAACTGGACATCGACCACGGCACCGGCATCGAGAGGCTTGTTTTGGCATGGGATGACGGACATGTGGGACTGATACCCCTTCATTGTCTCCGCGATCAGTGCCCCTGTGCTGGTTGCCAGGGGGAGACTGTGCTCCTGAAGACTTACAAACCCGAGCCAACGCCCGAGAAGCCTGGAAAGTACAAAGTGGTTGGGGCGCAACAAGTCGGATCTTACGCTTTGTCGGTTTCATGGGCCGACGGTCACCAGACAGGAATCTATACGTGGGAAACCCTGCGATCTCTCTGCGAGTGCCCCTTGTGCCGTCCGGACTTGCATCCATTTTGAGGCGACCGGGGAAAAAAGGGCAAGTTACACGGATTGTCCGTGTTGCTGAGGCCCTTGAGCGGTTGTACGGGAAGCGTAGGAGGAGAGGGAGGAGGTCGCCTCCGCTCGATACGTTGATTGGGACGTTACTTTCGCAAAACACAAATGATCAGAACAGCTACCGGGCCTGGATCGAGTTGAAGAAGAAGTACCCGGCGTGGGAAGCTGTCGCTGTAGCTCCCTGGCAGTCGATAGCGGCAGCGATCAAAGTCGGCGGCCTCAAGAACCAGAAGGCGAGACGCATCCAGGAAATCCTTCGGCGTATTCATCGGGACTGGGGAGAGTATAGCCTGGATGCTCTTCGCGGGAAGACAAACGACGAGGTGATGGAGTATCTTTTGACCATGAAGGGCGTGGGAGAGAAAACGGCTGCCTGCGTTCTCGTTTTTTCGTTGAACCGCGATATTTTCCCGGTTGACACGCATATCCATCGGATCTGCAATCGGCTGGGTCTCGTTGCGACGAAAACGGCGGAAGATACTTTTCGTTCCATGGACTCGATGGTGCCGGCAGGGAAAAGCTATTCTTTCCATGTCAATCTGATCCAATTCGGTCGTGAGGTGTGCAGGGCGAGCAGGCCGCTCTGCAGGGATTGCCCGCTGTTTGATGAGTGTGTTTTCGTTCTGAAAGATGCATTTGCCGAAATTCCGGCGAGTGCCGGCCGCAAAAGCAACAGAAATTTTCTTATCACCGAGCACCTGTCCGAAACAAGGAACTAGCGTCGCTGGGCTTCGCCTTTCGTGAAAGGATCGCAGGAGATGAAGGTCTTCCTCCGGTATCTCCGGTACTTTTTCACCTACAAGTGGCGCATCGCGGCCGGTTTGTTTTCGGTCGCGGTGATGAGCCTTTCCGATACAGCTTCGGCCTTCCTCATTGCTCAATTGTTCGAAGTACTCCAGAAGATTGGTGATCTCGTCAATGCCGGCAAGGCAATTGCGCTTGACATTCCCATCGAATTCCTCGGCTACACCTTCCATCGACTGACGATCTCCGGCAGCGGAGAAACGATGCAGCTGATTCTGACGTTCGCGTCCATTCTCCTCGGCATCATCCTGATTAAAGTGTGTTTTGTGTATGTGCGGGAGTACGTCATGAGTTCGGCGCAACAGAAGATCCTGATGCGATTCAGGGTGGAGCTGTTTGACACCATCTTGTTGCTCCCTGTCCGGTACTTTGACCAGCAGAAGACCGGGCGGGTCATGTCACGCATAACGAACGATGTAAACAACATGGAGCAGTCGCTTTATCTGACGGTCGAGATCGTTCAAAACCTGCTGTATTCTCTTATCTATGCAACCGCGCTTGTCTATTCAAACTGGCAGCTGGCGATTTTCACGATTGTCATTTTTGCGATCTCAGGTGCGATCTCGCGAAAATTCGGCGATAGAATCCGTTCCTACAGCAGGGATTTGACGGACACGCTCGCGGAAATCTCCGCTTTTCTCCAGGAAAAGATTTCATCGATTCGTATTGTGAAGTCATTTACCCGCGAAGACTATGAGCGTGAGGCGTTCCGCCGAAAAGTGGATGATAACTACCGTCATTCGATGAAAATTGTCCGCACGATGGCCCTGCTCAGCCCAACCAATGAGTTCTTCAATACCCTGGTAGCTTCGATCCTCGTCGTTTTCACCGGATATCTCTTTCTCCAGGGCGATGTGACGATCAAGGGGGTTCTTTTCTTTCTCATGTTGGTCAATCTTCTGGCGAAGCCTGTAAAAGCGCTCGGAGAGAATGTCGCCCGTATCCAGAAAACGCTCGTTTCAGCAGGTCTGATATTTGAGATGCTTGATCTGGAGAAGGAAAACCTTCTGCAGAAGACCGGCGCGAGCGTCATAAAGAAAGGCGGAGTCGAGTTTCGCGACGTGAGCTTCTCCTACAACAGCGACTCGGCTGCGCTGTCGAACGTGAATTTTGTCGCCTGGCCGGGAGAGAAGATTGCCCTGGTTGGACCGAGCGGGAGTGGAAAAACGACCCTCATCAACCTCATCCCGAGGTTTTACGAGTTGAGCTCGGGAGCGATCCTCATCGACGGCACGGATATCAGGACCATGAACCTTGCCGATCTGCGCACGCAAATCGGGATTGTACCTCAGGACGTCGTCTTGTTTGCCGGGACCGTCGAGGAGAATATTCGTTATGGCAAGCTTGACGCGTCCCATGCGGAGATTGTCGAAGCTGCGACAATGGCCAATGCGCACACATTCATCGAGCAACTTGAACGCGGGTACGAAACCGAAATCGGAGAACGCGGGGTTCAACTCTCCGGCGGACAGCGTCAGCGCATGGCGATCGCACGAGCTATATTGCGAAATCCCAGAATTCTCCTGCTGGATGAAGCGACGTCTGCACTCGATAGCGAATCGGAACTCATGGTTCAGGAAGCACTCGACCGGCTTATGGAAGGGAGGACGTCATTCATCATCGCCCATCGCCTCTCCACGATTTACCGGTGTGACAAGATCTTTGTTCTTGAAAAAGGCGGCATCGTCGAGCAAGGGACACACGAAGAATTGCTGAAAAATGACACCGGTCTTTACAAGCGATTGTATTCAATCCAGTTCACGGATATTGACAAGGAAGGGCGGGAGGGCGCATAGATGGAGATCCTGAAGCCCGCTGAGCTCCTGCTTCGACGCTTCCTCCTCAGGATTCTCCGGTTCGTTGTTAAACGCGGGCGGCCCCTGCCTCGGGATCTGGATTGCTCCGCCAAAAAGTACCTGTTTGTCCGGCAGGACAGGATCGGCGACGTCCTCGTCTCGACCCCTCTCCTCCATGCTCTCAAAGCACGATACCCTGCGGCGACCGTCGATTTTCTTCTCAGCACCAATAACCATTTCGTCCTTCTGAACGAGCCGCTCGTCCGAAAGCGGTGGGTGTATGAGAGAAGCTTTGCCAGCGCTGTGAAGATCATCCTCGCGCTTCGAAAAGAACACTACGACTTCGTTATCGATTTGATGGACAATCCGTCCGCCACCTCAACAATCTTCTGCGCCCTTGCCGGTGGGGTCTGGAATGTGGGCTTGTCCAAAGAAAACGCCTACAGCTACGATGTGGTCGTACCCCTCCTCTCCAGAAGAGAAACTCATATCATCGATCGTCTTGCGATGCTGTTGACGGTATTTGGTATCGATCCTGCTGATGCAGACATGAATGTACACTATAGCGTCCTGGATGAGAACAAAAGATTCGCCGCCGAGACTTTTGCGAAAGCGGGACTCGCTGGAAAACAGGTCGTCGGGATCAACATCTCGCCCGGGGAAGGGACGCGGTTCTGGGGGACGGAGAATTACCAGGCGTTGATTCGATGGCTGCGATCTGCATTTCAGGACTCTCCCATCCTCTTGCTTTTTCAACCGAGCGATAAGGCCGTTGCTGAGGGAATAGCGAAGCCTCTCCCCGAAGTCATTCTCTCGCCCGAAACTCGCACGTTCGACGAATTCTCCGGTCTGATTGAGAATCTTTGGATACTGATCACGCCTGATACATCAGCCGTTCATCTTGCAGCCGCATTCTCGATACCCTCAGTCGTACTCTACGTCCAATCCAATAAGGATCTCCGGGTCTGGGAGCCGTACGGTTCTCGAAGTGAAACCGTTGTCACTGAAGTCGACGATCTCCGGACCATATCGGTGGAGAGTGTCACGCAGGCCGTTGAGCGACTAACGATGATCGCAGCGACGAAAGCTCGGATCGGTCGACACCCGGCCGGTCCTTCCGTCTTATGAAATTCTTTGAATCGATCGAACGTCCGTTGCGAAACTGGATCGTGTACCCCTTTCTTCGGAGTCTGTTGAGGAACCCGGTACGTGACAAGCCCGTCGACCTTGGCGCGGTCGAACGGATGCTCATCTTCCGGCACGACCGTATTGGCGATATGATCGTAACGCTTCCCGTCTTCAGAGCCCTTAAACGTCGGGCGCCTGGAATGCGGCTTGTTGTACTCGCGAGTAAGACTAACGCGGAGCTTGCGCAGAATTGTGGATGGGTTGACGAGGTGCTGACACTTGGCAATAACTGGTTCAGACTTCCGAGTCAGGTTCTGGACCTTCGCCGCAGGCGCTTTGACGTCGTCATGAATTTCGTTTTTAATCAAACAACAACGCCGGCTATTCTTGCTAACCTGATTGCTCCGAATGGAACGAAAGTCGGACAAGGTCCTGACAGGTATGCCTTTTATTTCAATCGAATCGTTCAGTTGCCCCGCTTCCGGCATCACATGTCTGAACAACTTGCGATCTTCGTCTCGGAAATCTTCGGTATCACGATCTCCGAGGAGGAGCTCCAACCGGCGCTTGATGTCCCGGCGGCGCAGCAGGCTGTCGTCGACGAGTGGCTTCGAACAAACTGCTTGCATCGGAGGGAAGTTCCCGGGGGAGAGTCCTTGCCCTACGTCGTGTTCAACCTTTCCGCGAAAGGATGGCAGCGGAGAATTTCGGTTGAGCAGGGGGCTCTGATCGCTGCTCATCTCGGGGCGCATTCCGAATTCCGCACCGTGATGGTTTACGCTCCCGATGATTCTCTCATGAGATCGGCGCTCGATCGCCATTCTGAGTTTGAGCGATGCCTGTCGTTTCGGACGATGGGTCGGTCTCCTCTGCATCAGCTGGCGTCTCTCATTGGTGGTGCGATAGCTGTAATTACGCCGGATACTTCGATTGTGCACTTTGCATCCGCCATGAAGACACCCCTCCTTGCGATGTACGGGGAATACCAGGGTGCAGAATGGGAACCTTACCGCGTTCTCCATCACATTATCCGATCGGAACACGGGGC
>DOWV01000229.1:1117-10980 GCA_003519375.1 Bacteroidota bacterium | reverse complement strand
CTTGAGTGGGGAGATACGGACAAGGGTCGAAGCTGTTGCGCAAGGAGAAAGGGTCAACTGTTTCATGGTGCTTAGAGATCAGTTGTTCATTCAGGTCCAACGTGCCGGCTTTTTCCTTTTTGCCGTCGGCTTGCCAATATCGCATGTCCCTGCTCAATTCGGAATTGCTTTGGTGGCCATGGGCTGGCTGGCGGAAGGCATCGTGAACAAACGATGGTTATTTCGGTGGCACGTGATGATGATTCCACTGCTCTGTTATCTCGGGTGGAACCTCTTGTCAGCGATGTTTTCCGAACGGCCAGGACATTCCCTGGGCGCAGTGGTGGACAACGAATGGCCACTCCTCGTCATGTTGTTCCTCTATTGGTGCATCGACGACGTCCACACGCTTCGTCGGCTCGTGTATGCTTTTCTTGCTTCCTCATCTATCGCAATCATTTATGCAATCTGGCAGGTTGTAGGTGGCGTAGAACTCTACAGAGGTGTTCCGCTGGATCCGATGGGATGGGGCTTCCACAGGGCAGTGGGTTTCTACGGATTCTACCTGACGTTCGCGGGGCTTGCAATGACGGTTTTCTTCTTCGCTTCTGCATTGTGGCAGGAAACGAAAAAGTGGCACTTTCTCATGCTCGCCGGGCTCAGTGTCCTTGCTGTGGTCTGCACCTTTGCCCGCAGCATCTGGCTCGGGTTGGCAGCTATGATTCCGGTGTTCGCTTTCACACGAGGAAGAAAATCTGGAATCGTTGTGTCCGTGCTACTCCTCGTGATTGTCGCCGGCGGGATATTCGCCGTCCCGGCGCTCCGTTATCGGGCGGAGTCCATTCTTGAGCCCGGGCAGAACGTAACAAGACTGAATCTGTGGAAGACGGCGTTAGAAATCTCGAAAGAGCATCCGGTGCTGGGAATTGGTGAGGATAATTGGGATCTCGTGTTCGATCGCTACCGGGTGGATGGATTCTACGACACGACGGTTCATCCCCACAATGATTACCTTACTATTCTTGTCGCATCAGGCATTCCGGGATTTCTCGCGTTTGTCGCTGTTTGGGCAAGTGCCCTCGTTGCAGGATTCAGACTGATCCGTGATGCCAAGGATGCGACGCTCAAAGCCGTCGCACTGGGAGCCACCTTCTCAGTGTTGGGATTTCTGATTGGCGGGATGTTCCAGAACTACTACGGGACGTTTATCAATTGCCTTGGGTGGTGGTTCGTTGCTGGTCTCTTACTCTCGGCGGAGAGAATACACCGATCAGTCGCGCAGTAGGTATTCTAATTCAGGCCCGATTTGAACTGCTGGAATGACTTGGTTTTGTAATGATCTTCGCCGATGAATGTTAACAGGGCGGCATACTCCTTCGCCTCCTGAAAACCGTCGATTTTCGTGATAGGCTTCCCGTCTGCTCCAAAGATGAGAGTGCTCGGATACCCTGAGATGCCCATAGCTTGCGTGAACAGGCTTCCATTGAGGTGCTCGTTGTTCATGGTGACGAGCTCCTGACCCTCAGGATTAAACTTTACAGCGATAAAATCCTTCGCGATGATCCTGCCAATCTGGCCGTCAGTATAAACCTCTTTGTCCATCTTCTTGCACCAGACGCACCAATCTGTGTAAACATCAACCAGGACTTTCTTATTCTCCTTAGCAGCCAGGGCCATCCCTTCGTCGAAGCTGTGCCACGTTATGGCTTCTCCTCCCGGGCTTTGCGTGGAGGTGTCGTTTGAGGATGCGAGAAAGCCGATCAATCCTACAGCCAAAAGTCCCACGACTATGGTAGCAGAGGCAACTCTGGTAGTCCACTCGAGTTTCATTCTTCCACCTTTCCTTCGCTGATTGTTTGATACAAATTTTCCTGCCCCCATGCAACATGAATGAGATGCTCAAATCGTTGAAAGGATTCACACGAAGGACCCTAACCTCCGATTCGAATCGAGCCCGCGCAAGAAAAACCCGGATTTCGTGAGATTATGCAACCTAAATCCCTGATTGCGGACATACGTTCTGAGAATCCAGGGACAAACGACTTGTGAGAAATCAAGAACTCGCAAGATTAGTTCTTGCGACGCAGCCAGGGGGTGTGGTCGTCTTGACAGAAGCACGATATCCCATTACCTTTGCCTGCACATACCGTTCCTCAATGTCAAAAAAGAATTCGGGTGCCCTATGAATCGACGACTATTCGTCCGATCAGGTCTTATGTCTGTTGCCGCATTGCTGGCCAAGGCAGACCAGTCTTCGGCGATTTCGGTGAGTTCACTACTTGGGACGCCGGCAAGATCGGCTTCCATGTGGACATACTTGTGGGATTTGGTGGACGAGGGATATCCCAATGTCCTTGGCCGCCTGAAAGAAATCGGGATGTCCGGCATCAGCTTAGCGACTGCTTATCACGCCGGCAAGTTCCTGGAGCCGCATAATCCCAAGCGTCGCGTTGTTTTCACTGAAGATGGGACAGTGTACTTCAATCCGAATCGAAAGAGATATGGCCTGGTTCAGCCGAGGATCAATTCCCTGGTGCGTGACGGGCACGGACTTGCCCGAACGATGAAGGAGGCGGAGAAATTCGGATTGAAAACGCGATCGTGGATAGTATGTTGCCATAACACGCCGTTGGGATCGCAATTTCCTCAGATCGCGTGCGAGGATGTCTTCGGGGACAGGCTCTTCCACAATCTCTGTCCGAGTAACGACGAGGTAAGGAGATACCTCAGGGCGCTGGTGGCTGATGTAGCGTCATACAGGGTCGACTCAATTGAGCTCGAGGCACTTCAGTACCAGGGATACACGCACGGGTTTCATCATGAGCGTGAAGGAATCGAGCTCAACCAGGCATCAAGGTTCTTGCTCGGGCTCTGCTTCTGTCCTGCGTGCACAAGAAAGGCAGAGTCGGCAAGAGTCGACATTGCTGCAGTGCGCGCATTCACTCGACAGACTCTCGAGTCATACTTCTCGGATCCGGACCGGACGGCTGCACAATATCCTGACATCGCACATCTCCCGCAAGAACTTGTCGAGCCTTTTCTGGAGTGGCGGAAGAGTGTCATCGCTTCTTTGCTCGAAAGCCTGGCGGAAGTTGCCGGGTCTGTCACACTGAGACAATTGATGCACATTGATCCGCTCGCAAGGAAATTGGTCAGCGTCGATCCCGTCGCTTCAGCGAAAATCACGGGCGGGCTCCTCGCATTAGCCTACGTCCGGGATGGAGAGAGATTGCGGCAGCCTCTCAACGCATTGCAGAATCTCATTGGTAAGGCAGAAATCAGGGCCGGTTTACAGGTTGGACTGCCGGAGAGTGGAGGGAGGAAGGAGTTCCTGGGCAGGATGGGAGTACTTCAAGAGATGGGGATTGAGAACTTCAATTTCTATAACTACGGGTTCATTCCTTACCAAAACTTCGAGTGGGTGAAAGAAGCCCTCGCGGGTTGAGGGTCGCAAGTTGAGACGTCAGTGGCCGTTGAAAGACCGCGTAACGGCGGCTGTCAAAGACCATGATGAAGTCTGTGGGCGTTGACTCTTCGGTGGTTACCCACTCGTATCGAACAATCTTGTCTTTTTCCACGATGACCAGGGTCTCGCTCGGAAGATCGCTGACCTGTTCGGAGAGCCAGCTACGGAATTCAGCGCGATGTGCTGGCGGTGCGATTCGCCTGACCTCGATGTCGTTTCTCCAACCAATATCCGCTCCCTCGAGATAAAACGTGAGCTGGGGGTTCCGGTCGAACCCGACGACCACTATACCTGCCGGCTGTTTCCGAGCGATGAAGCCAGCTAGATCGGCGGCGCCATCGTTGTACTGGTGCAGGTCGTACCCGATAATATTATAGAAGCTCATAAGAAATGCTGGAGCGATGAGCGCGAGCGGCAGAACCTGACGCATCGGCCGGATAAGATCATTTCTATAGATGAGAAAAGAGAGAAAAGCGATGAGGACAAACAGAATGGCGAACGGCGCTATCGAAAGAAGTATCGAGGAGGACGGAGCATGTGCCTGTAGAATGTCGGTGAGGATTGCTTTTGTCTGGTTTCTCCAGGCTTGGCTCGAAGACCAGAGAAAAGCGAGCCCTGTCGCTCCCAGAAGAAGTGCCGTCATCTTAGCCGGACGATCGTCTTGCGCGAACTCCATGATCGCCTTGGCGCCGATGAGCGACGCGGGCACGAGCATCGGGAGAACGTAAACGGAAAGCTTGGTCCTCATGAGCGAGAACACTACAAAGAATACCAGAAACCAGAGAGCAGGGAAACTCCATTGCCGGTCGCGGTTTTTGAAAATCTCATAGATTCCGAAGGCGAACCAGAACAAACCCAGCGGAAAGAGCACCAGGAGTTGATTCACGAAGTAAAACCATTCGAGCGATTTCACGTTTCCTTCGACCCCATACAACGACCGCTCCAGGACGGCAGAGGCGTCAAGGAGGAAGATGGGATTCCCAAACCCGCGCACGACGGTCATATAAGCATGCCATGGAACGGCGACGAGCACCATTGCTCCGATTGACACGAAGAAGAGTCTCCAAGGAAAGACTCTTTCGCCGGGATGGAAGACCTTCCACAGGAAAAACGTCAGCGGAATACCGAAGCCCACGAACAGTTTTGTCATCAAGGCAGCGCCCACGGCGAGGCCTGAGTATACGGCCGGCAAGGTCTTGCCCTTGGCGTCCGTTTTGAGAAACCAGAGGGCAGCAACGGAGAGGAAGAACACCATCGTGGTGTCGAATTGACCCTGGCGAGCAAGGAATGTCACGAAAGGATTGAGTCCGAAAAGGAGTGCGGCGACGAATCCGACAGCAGCATTCTTGAGCTCTTTTCCGAGTTGGTAAATCACGACAAGTGTGAGTGCCCCGAAGACGGCGGAAACCAATCGGGCGGCGAATTCCGTCACTCCAAAGATGACGAACGAGAGGCTTGTGAGCCAAATATAAAGCGGAGGGTGAAGGGAGGAATAGAGGCCGCCGATCGAGAATGGGGTTTGATCAATCAAACCTCCAAAGAGCAGGATCCCTTCCGCCCGAACCGCGTAGAGGGCCTCATCCCAGGCCTGGAGATCGAGAAATCCAAGGTTGATGAGCCTCAGCAACCCCACACCGAAGAGGATTGTGAGACAGACGCGTTCAATATTCTTGTGATGTTCTATCTCAAGCATCGAAAACCATGAACCCTTCATACGACCAGAGGGCCAGCAGGAGTCCGGTCAGAACGAGCCAGAGGACTCGCCGGGTAAGAGCGAGCCCCCTGAAGGTACTCGAAGGACGCACAAGCGCGAGCGTGGCATAGAGCGTCGCAATCGCCATCAGCGGAAAGTGAAATCGGCTTCCTCCAAAAAAGAGCATGTGGATGCAAAGCCAAATCACTCCGACGAGCAGTGAGGTCCACCACATCACATCACGATCCGCTGCGATGAAACCCAGAAGACCCGTCAGCAGAATCAGGCCGTAGGGGATGTTGGCAAGCAGCGAAAGAGCGACGGGAATTTCCCGGTACTTCGTGCCAAAGCGAGTGGATGGAGTTTCAGGCTGTGGATGAAATGTCCAGACGAGAATGCCGCCTTCGCTTTCGAAGAAATGCGCCAGCTTCTTCAATGAGTTGACTGCGAATGTTCCGGGATTGTCTGCAATATAATTCCATGCGTAGCGACGAGCCGACCTTTCGGCCTCGAACTCACTTGACGCACTACTCATGATTGATGGATCAAACATCAGATTGTAAGCACCAGTGGCGCCGGGGTGATTGCCGATCAGCAGATTGACGCCGCCATTGGAAGAGATGGCGAACTCATCAAATGTCACCCAGTTTCGGATGACCCATGGTGCAATCACAACACCCGCAGATAAAACAGTCAGAGCGAGCGTGCGCGCCGATAATTGAAGCCTGCGATACAAGGCAACCGGGACAAGGACCAACAAAGCCGCGCCCGGTTTCATGAGCGCAAGCAGGCCAATGGTGATGCCCAGAGAGAGAAGCAAACCCGGGCGCGCTTGTGTGTTGCGAACAAGGATCGTGATTGCCAGCATCAGAAGCAATGTGAAGATTGTTTCGGACATGAGGAAGTTGGCGTAGAAAACAGCCGGAGGAAACACACTCCATAGCAGTGCGCCAATCACGGCGCTTCGTGGAGAACGAGCCACAAGGATCAAATAGATGAGGAATGCGGTGAGAACATCCAGGAATCCCTGAAAGAACTTCGCGGCAAGCGGATGGTGACCGGCAACAACATACAGAGCACCGACGATCGCGGGATATCCAACGGGCCTGTAGGCGGTTGGGGCCTCGTCATACGCATAGGTTGCGCGGCTTGCCAGGTTGAAAGCGAGCTGGTCATACTCTCGTTCGTCTGAAATCAGGGGACGGTCGTGGAGCGAAATGAATAGCGTTCTGACAACCAGGCCCAGAGCGAGTGCAATGAGCAAGGGTCGAGGGGCCGATTGAAGTCTAGAGGATATGGTGTTCACAATAGAGTTCTTGTAGTCTGGCGTGAACCGATTCGTACGAATGATACTGCTGAACCCAGGTGCGGCCTTGACTGGCATACTCCGCCCTGAGGTCGGCGTGATCGATGATGCGTAGAAGAACATCGAAGAGCGTGTCCCGCGATGCAAGGACGAAGGGATTCTTCGGAAGCCAGGCCCGGTAGTCCGGAGTCATCTCTGTGATAGTTGGAATGCCCATGGCCAGGGTCTCCAGCGAGTTACGCCCGTAGCCGGTTCCCCCAAGATTGCCGATTTGCTCTATGGCAATATCGCATGTCTGTTTGATCCGAAGGACTTCCTCATGTCGTGTATTCTCGATGAGAACGAACTCGACATCTCGAACCTTCTTGACAGCCTCGATCACCGGCAAAATGAACGCAGTTCCCTTCATCGATCGGTTCGTCGGAGAGTGGACTATTCTCAGGGGGCCGGAATGGCCGGAACACGCTACGTACGGCCTTGTGTCAAACGGTATGTAGAGGTAGTGAATGTCACGGTGAAGGAGAAGATGATCGCTCTCGTTGGTCAGATTAAGCTGACTGAGCGCATCCATTTCTGGCACGATTCCGCGTACGCGGAGGTCACTTCCCAAATAGTGGCAGACGATCTTCTTGCCCGATGCCTTCCAGCGCTTCGCCGTGCGACTGTCCCTGAAGAAATCCATCCCTCCGTCGTAGTGGATGACCTCAAACTTGTCAAGGTTGTACCGCTCGATTGCTTCTTCGACGGCACGTTCCCGGCGGCGGTCGTCGTAGCGAAAGTAGACGTCTTCAAATACGTTTCTGGGGGAATGAACCGGAGTGTGTGACTCTGTTGAAGGTTCATACCGTTCGATAGGTTTGGGTTGGCCCCCTTTGTGAGTTCGCCACCAGTGGGCCAGTTTGTGGCGGGGCAACGGCAGATCGAGGCAGATGTCCTCGGGGAATGTCAGCGTGCTTCGATGGAGTGTAACGAGGGTTGTCTCAACTCCAAACCTCCGCTGCATGTCAGCGATGAGATAGGGCACGCCGGCGACATTCAGCGGGGCGACGTGGAGAACCTTCATAGGTCAGACGAATCGCTTGTAGAATGTGCTTCGCAGAATTCCGAACGCGTTGAATTTCTCCTTGAATCGGATCAGGTTCATGGCAGGGGTCATCGGATTCTCGGCTTTTGTGTCCTGCGAAACGCCGATGTCGATCCAGGCGAATCCCCTTTTCGTAGCCCACTTTGTCACCTCATACATCACGACATGGATCGGATTGTACTCCTCATACTCATACAACAGCATATTGTAGAAACAGAGCGCTACCTGTTTGTTGCAGGCGAACATCAACGACCCTGCGATCGGCTTGGTACCCTTGTAAACGAGGAAAAGCGTGAGATTTTCCGGCAGGAGTTTCTTGAGCCGGAGCAGTTCCTCGAGCGAGTGAGTCGGTTTTACGCCGTGCCGTTCCTTGTTCTTCACGAGTATTGGATAAAATGCCTCGTAGTCGTCGGTGATCTCCACCGTAAGCGTGTTTTCGCGCAGATATTTGTGGATGTAACGACGGGCCGTGCTCTGAAAACGAGAGAGAAAATCTCCTGGCTCAAGCCGGATGGAGTGCGATATGTAATGTTTGTCGTAGCTGAATCCCCTGTACGCGAGCGCGTAGTCGATGTTTTGCGTTGCAACGTTCTGATAGATGAACGGGGGAGGAGTCAAGAGAGCGCGTTCAAACGCATGATCACGGCAGTAGTCCGAGAACGCGTCAACCATCTCCAGCGCCTTGATAAACTCGATTGGTTCTGTGACGAATGATCCATACGAAGCTCCGATGGGTGACTCGAACGTTGTCCCCATGGTTGCTCCGGGCAAGACACCGATGAGCTTCTTCTTCTCGAGAAAGAGGAGATGCTGCCAGTTGAATCTGCCTTTTGGATGATACTCAAAGAACCGCTGCAGATGGAACATGGTTCCGTTGTTGGAACTCAGGACGAAATCGTCCCACTGCTTCTTGAAGCTGTCATTGTAGTGCAGGACTTCGATCGCCATTGTCGTTAGAATTGGAAACCGAGTGAAAGGAGATGTGCGCCTCCAAACCCGTAGGTGAAAGGAACGTAACCGTAATCGAGCGAGAGAAATTCGTACACGATACCCGCCCCGGCCGTTATGCCGTGTGAGTCATAGCCCGTCTGATATCCTATCCGCACTGCGAGAAAATCCTTGTAGAGCCCTTCGGCGCTTCCGCCGATGTGATTCTCTGAGTTCTGGAGGCTTGAGGCCGAAGAGGCGCTGACCCGAAAGTGGAGTTCGTTTAGTCCGAGGTGGTAGGCAGCTCCCACACGGACAAAAGTCGGAAGGTCGGAGCGCTCCCCCCTGAATTGCTCCAAGGATCCTGAGTTTGTGACCGCGGCAGCGAATTGGAGCCCGGGGATCGGGGTTTGGTAAAGGACCCCGAGGTCGATGCCGAAACCAACAGCATCGTCGAGATAGAGTTTTTGATAGAGGTACTTGACCGTCATCCCGGCCGAGAAGTTCTCCATAACGTTCGTGGCGAATCCTGCCTCGAGTGAAGCAAAGCGCGCTGTAAATGTCCCGATCGCCGGCCCCGGCTTTTCCCGAATCTCGATGGCTGGGATCGAGTTTGTCGAGACAGCGAGCGCTGCGCTTCCTTTGGCGAGCGGGAACCTCACACCGATGAATTCTGTCTGAATATCTTGAATCCATTGCACGTGTGTCAATGTCAGTGATCGCGCATCTTTAGCGTAGAGATTAGCGGGATTGAGTGACCAGGAAGAAAATTGTCCTGCGTCGGAGACAGTTCCTTCGCCGAGTGCACCCGCTCGGGCATTAACGGGAACCTTAAGCTGAGAAAGCGCCGGGGACGATCCCTGCGCGTATGAGAGGCAAGAGATGAAAATCAGGCCTGAGGACAGTAGAAGTAGTGATTTCATTCAATTCCCAAGGTCAGTGAAACGAGGTGGATACCGCCGCCGGAATATGGCTCGAGAACATATCCATAGTGAAGAGCGGGGTTCCATGAACTCCAAGCCGTCTTCAGAGAGAAACCAAACGTAGGTCTGGGGTCTATTCTCCTTTTGAAATCCACCTGATCCACTCCGGCAGATAATCCGAAGTTCTCGTGCAGCGCGATTTCCGTTCCGAATCGGGCGAGCAGAATTGATCCGACCCACTCCAGTTCAGTGGACACGTGTCCGTTGAGAAATTCCGGCGCGTAGCTGGCAGCGACTTTTCGCCGTAGAGGGAATCTGTCAATCGTGGTTGTCCCGTCCCGACCGTATAGTTTCGAAGTGTCCCATTTGTACTTCGAATTGAGATCGCCTAGAACAAGAGCAATAGCCCATTCCCTGCTTGGGAAGTAGAGGCACCCGATATCAAATCCGACCGTCGTGCTCTTGACGTCGCGAAACAATGAAAA
>DOWV01000229.1:0-990 GCA_003519375.1 Bacteroidota bacterium | reverse complement strand
AACAATGAAAAGTACAGGATTTTTGCGGAAACTCCTACAGAGAAATCATCTCGGAGCTTCGTCCCAAAAGAAAAAAGAAACTCGTTTTCAGAAGTATTGTAGTTTTCCGTCGGTTCACCTTCAAGATCTCTTCCCTGGATACTGGATGCGCCGGCATTGATCAATGCGACAGAAAAACCGCCTGATGGTTTGAGGTGTTGTACGTAGCTGACGTAGTTCAGATTCCGGTCAAACGGCAAAAATCCCGTCGCGAGTAGCGCCGTCGGCTGAGACTGAAACGGCACTAAGGCTGGATTGTAGTAGCTGAGACCGTCCCCTTGTGAGACTGCGCTCAACGCGTTGCCGGCGGAGATGCCGCGTGCCGCAAAACCCAGGCGGAAAGCAGCGCCCGCTTGACCCCCAAGTTCATAGCCGGCCTGTGCATGAACACGATGAGGCAGCAGCCAGAGGAGGCCAAGGAGAAGAAGCGTCGAGGTTCGGTACTTCATGAACTATTCCTTTATTGTATCACGAGAATCTTACCCCATTGCAGCGAGTTATCGCCGATTTCCACTCTATAGAGATACACTCCATTCGCGACACGCCGATTGAAGTCATCACGTCCGTCCCAGGTCTCGTCATACTCTGCCGTGGTTCGACGAGTGGCATCACGCAAGAGCGTCTTCACCGGCTGCATGGCGAAGTCAAAAATACGTATGGTTACCTGCGATGGATTCTCAGGTGTTGCGTAATGAATCCGCACAACTTCCGATGCTGGGGAAAATGGAAGGGGGAAGGAATAGGTGTTGCCGGTTGAGGTCACCGGCTTGTAGGTTCGAAAAACCTTCCAAGTCGTTCCAAACGGACGCGACGGAGAGTCTATGGTATAGGCCAGGCCTTCCGGTCCCCCTACCCATACGGTATCTCCCTTGAGTCCTACGCCATAGACCACGGGTGACGCGAACCGCTGAAGTGTTGTCGGATCGAAAATGGTGCCGCTTCGGGTCCAGG
>DOWV01000101.1 GCA_003519375.1 Bacteroidota bacterium | reverse complement strand
TTACTCAGTGGAAGCGGCACTAGGAGCCCGGGACCGCCGCTCCAGCGTTCCCGGATGAAGGCGCAGTCGATCCCCTCACAACCAGCGCAGGCACAATCGAGATGAAGAAAATCGAAGCCATCATCCGCCCGTTCAAGCTCGACGATGTTCGCGAGGCGCTCTCAGAAATTGGCGTTCGGGGAATGACCCTGACGGAAGTCAAGGGATACGGACGGCAAAAAGGCCACACGGAGCTCTACCGCGGATCGGAGTACAAGATCGACTTTTTACCCAAGATCAAAATCGAGATTATTGCCGCAGAGGCCATGGTCGATAATATCGTTTCGACCATCGTCAAAGCAGCTCGCACAGGTCAGGTGGGTGACGGGAAGATCTTCGTGTCGCCCGTGGACGATGTTATCCGCGTCCGCACGGAAGAGTCCGGAGAAGATGCAGTCTGAACGACAAAGCAGGCGTTGTGTGTTTGCGTGTGATGCTCCATAGGTAACACAGAGGTCCACAGAGAATCACAGAGTCCCACGAAGAGATCTACTCTGTGTCTCTTGGTGTCCCCTCCGTGGCTCTCTGTGAAACGCTTCTGCAGGTTCAAATGGAAATGGAACTCGCATCAACATATCGAGCAGGGTACGTTGCCATCGTCGGAGAGCCGAATGTCGGCAAATCGACGCTGCTGAACGCATTGCTGAACCAGAAGCTCTCGATTGTTTCGGCGCGGCCGCAGACGACCAGGCAGCGAGTCCTGGGCATCCTGAGCAGTGACAATGCCCAGATCATTTTTCTCGATACTCCGGGTCTCCTGCGTCCCAAGTATCTCCTCCACGAGAAAATGCTACTCTCGGCACGGCTGGCGCTTCAGGATGCTGACGTCGTACTCCTCCTCACCGAAGTGTCGCGTGGCATCGAACTCCCCGAGGTGGTCGAAGAGGCATTGACGCACATTGCGTCCGACAAGAGGCTTCTCCTCATCATCAACAAGGTCGATACCATCCAAAGGCAGGCAGTTCTCCCGACCATCGATCATTTTGCCCGGACGGGGAAATTCGCCGACGTTATTCCAGTCTCAGCTCTGAAAGGAGAGAATCTCCCCGACCTGCTGCGGACGATCGAAAAATACCTGCCGATGCATCCGCCCTTTTATCCGGTCGACGCCGTCAGTGAGCAGCCTGAGCGATTCTTTGCCGCAGAACTGATCCGCGAGAAAATTTTCGAGCAATTCCGCGAAGAGGTTCCATATTCAACGGCGGTCGAAATCGTAGATTTCAAAGAGCGTGAAAAAGGGAAGACGTTTATCAGGGCTGATATCATCGTGGAACGTGATTCGCAAAAGGGCATCCTCATCGGCAAGGGGGGAGCCGCGTTGAAGACGATCGGTCGCCGCGCACGCACGGACATCGAAGAAATGGTCGGACATCCGGTCTTTCTGGAGCTGCATGTGAAGGTCCGCGAGAAGTGGCGCGAGAGCGAATCACTGCTGAAAAAGTTTGGCTATTCCACGGATAAGAGGCGTTAGTTTTTCCGGCGCAAGACCTGTCAGGTTTCCAAAACCTGACAGGTCTGTACACTCGCGACCTTTCCCTTCAAGCCTCACCAACTGAGATTCCTATGATCGACTCCCTCGCTCATATCGGTATTGCAGTGAAGGATCTGGAAGCCTCGACCAAGCTGTTCCAGGCGCTCTTCGGTAAGCCTTCTGATCATGCGGAACTCGTCCCCGATCAGAAAGTGAAAACAGCCTTTTTCCACATGGGACAGTTATCGATCGAGCTGACGGCGCCTACGGATTCTGACTCGCCGATCGCAAAGTTCATCGCGAAACGTGGAGAGGGTATTCACCATCTCTCGTTCGCGGTCGACGATTTGGAACAGGAGCTCGCCCGTCTCAGGGCCGAAGGATTTCAGCTGGTCGACGAGAAGCCCGGTGCCGGCGCCGGCGGGCACCCTGTTGCATTCCTCCACCCGAAATCGACGAATGGTGTTCTGATCGAATTGTGCCAAAGGTCGGAAACCGGGAAGTCCTGAGGCGGAGCATCATGGATCTCAGCATCAACAAAGACGACCTCACACTGGGCGAGAAGCTCGAATCTCTCCCGGTCAGGCCCGGGGTCTACCAATTCAAGAATGCTGACGGCAAAGTCATTTACGTCGGCAAGGCGCAGAGCCTTCGGAGCCGGGTCCGACAGTACTTTTCCGCCAGAGGCGGATCCCCGCCAGCCTCACAGACGCATAAGGGGCGGGCTGGCGCCTCCGGCGGACAGAAGTCCCGGGCTCCAGATGCGAAGCTCGACGCGCTCGTATCGAAAATCGCCGACATCGAGCTCATCGTGACCGACTCCGAGGTTGAAGCCCTCATCCTCGAAGCGAATCTCATAAAGAAGCTCAAGCCCCGGTACAACGTCCTCCTCAAAGACGACAAGAGCTATCCCTACATCGTCATCACCAACGAACCGTTCCCACGCGTTTTTGTGACCAGGCGCGTCATCAGGGATGGCTCCCGCTATTTCGGACCATACACCGACGTCAAAACGATGCGATTCGCACTGAAGACGGTCCGCGACATCTTCATGATCCGCAGCTGCAATTTTGATCTGACCGCCGAGACGGTCGCCCGCCGCAAGTTCAAGATTTGCCTTGACTACCACATCAGGAAATGTGAAGGCCCATGTGAAGGACTCGTGTCGATGGAACAGTACAATTCGATGATCGACAAGGTTGCGAAGATACTCCGGGGCCGGACGGACGATGTGGTGAGCTCCCTGCAATCGGAGATGGAACAGCTTGCCGCGGGACTGAAGTTCGAAGAGGCGGCGAAAACGCGGGATCGGCTGAGGGCGCTCTCCGTCTACAGCCAGAAGCAGAAGGTCGTGGAAATGAAGGAAGTTGACCGTGACATCATCGCTGTTGCTGCGAAAGGCGATGATGCCTGCGGAGTCGTGTTCAAGGTGCGCGATGGGAAGGTGCTGGGCAGTCACCACTATTATGTGAGCAACGCAGAAGGCAAGGAAGAAAACGAGATCATCGAAAGCCTTCTCGAACGCTACTATCTTGAACACGAAGACGTTCCTGACGAAATCTCCCTGTCCGGCGCAATAGATTCGTCGGACGTGGTTCAGGAGTGGTTGAAAGGGAAGAAGGGAGCGGAGGTGATTCTTGACATCCCGAAAGCCGGAGAGAAGTCCAAGCTCGTCTGGATGGTGAAACGAAACGCCGAATTTCTCCTTGAGGAACTTCTGCTTCAGAAGATGAAGAGAGGTGATTTCGTGCCTCATTCGGTTCAGTCGCTGCAGCGGGATTTACGCCTCCCGGCCCTGCCGCGGCGTATTGAGTGTTTTGACATTTCGAATACCCAGGGAACCGATTCGGTCGCGTCGATGGTCGTTTTTGTCGATGCAAAGGCGCGGAAAAGCGAGTATCGGAAGTTCAAGATCAGGTCTGTTGCCGGTCCCGACGACTTCGCTAGCATGCGGGAGGTCGTCGAGCGCCGCTACTCCCGGCTTCTCGAGGAAAACGGGACGATGCCCGACCTCGTCATGGTCGACGGAGGGAAGGGGCAGCTCTCCAGTGCGGTTGAGATTCTCGAGCTGCTCAAGTTGACGGGTTTGCCCATCATCGGTTTGGCGAAGAGACTGGAGGAAGTATTTGTCCCGGGAAGCAGCGAACCCATCTTGATTCCGCGCACCTCGTCCGCACTCAAGCTCCTGCAACAGATTCGGGACGAAGCGCACCGGTTCGCCATCACGTACCATCGCGCGTTACGAACCAAGCGGATTCTCAATACGGAACTCGATTTGATTAAGGGAATCGGGAAGAAACGCGCAACCGAACTGCTCGAATCATTCGGCTCGGTGCAGGGGGTCAAGTTTGCAACGGAAGAGCAAATCGCCGAAATTGTCGGACAGAAACTTGCGTCGAAAATTACCGAGTACTTTTCGAAGGATTCCGATGGGAAGGTGACGTGAGAGGATTTCGGGAGTGTCGTCGGCAAAGGTCCTTCCCTTGATTCTCACGGCATTTTTCTCAAAATTAATCCTTCAAAGGAGTCAGCAAACCGAAACACCAACTCTCTGCAAAATCTTTGTCGAAGGATTTTATGGTAAGCTCCCGATTGATACGTGTGCTTCTCGTCGATGATGAGGATTCATTCAGGCTGAGCATAGAACTCGCGCTGAAGATGACCGATCAGTTTTCTGTTCAATCGTGTGGTTCGGGGGAGGCGGCGTTGGAGATCCTGAAGACGGATTCTTTTGACGTTGTGCTGCTGGACAACAGGATGGAAGATATGTCCGGCCTGGAAGTACTTCAGTGGATGCAGAAGCAGGGGATTCAAACACCCACCATCATGGTAACGGCGGCTGGATCGGAGACGGTTGCAGTAGAAGCAATGAAATTGGGTGTCTATGACTACCTGCGGAAGGATCAGCTCGACATTGATCGTCTGCGGATGGCTATCAAGTCCGTCGTTGAGCGATACCAGTATAGGACGGAGACCGTTCAACGCGAAGCTGAACAACGTCTCCTGGCCGAAAAGCAGAAAGATCTTGAATCGTTGAGGTTGTTCCACACGACGGTGAACTCCGTCGGGCAGTTGTTGGAAAAGAGTCTGGGTGAATTTGAGAAGAACCTTGAGCGGTACGAAGCAGAGCTGGCGGTATCGGTCGATGCAGCTGCCCACACTCGATTCAGGCAAATATTCCGGGAAATGCGTCAGACGGTGGAGGTCGTTACGTCCGGTGTTGCGTCGATGCGCGGTCTCTCCTCTGTCGTAACGCATCGTCTCGATGAAATCAATCTCTTTCCGAAAGCCGACCAGAAAGAATGAAGGAGATTCCCTCTCCCGGCTGTCCGTCCTGCTCTCCATCTCTGCCCGGGATCTTCGGAGTTCGCATCATCCACTATCACAGGCTTAACACCTGTCCGCAGCAAGCCTGATCATTCAAACGCCTGTCGCAGCAATTCCCAGACCGATCTGGGTCGTTCCCGCCTGGCCATATACCGGTCTCTGGTCACGAGGCCGACAGGCCCGTCGTAGATCCCGCCGTGCAACCACACATCCTGCACGCGGACCGCGAGGGTATTCTCTCCTTTCGGATTCAGGAGTGACAGAGGGATGGTGTAGGCCCGTTGTTGTCGATACTCATTTCCGTAGTCCTTCTGAGAGAGGCCGCGTCGCAGCCGCCCGGTTCTGCCAATCAGTTCCCCATTCAAGTACGCTTCGTCCATGTCGTCGATACGTCCCAGAAGAAGAACCAGCCTTCGGTCTGCAAGGTTGGCGGGGATTCTGAATTTCACTCGATACCACACGAAGCCGTCATAATTCTTGAATCCCTGTGCGTCCCAGATGAGGGGGACCTTGACTTCCTGCCAACGAGAATCGTCGAAGGCGCTCGCTGCCCACGATTCATCATCACCTGTCTTGAACTTCCACTTGCCCGAGAGATCGAAATCGGGATTTAAGAAATCTCTGCGCTCGTAGATTCCGACATCTCCATGGGTTATTCCGCCGGCCTGCTTGTAGTCGTATACTCTGACGGAGATGACATTTTCGGTATCGTAGCGAAGGAATTCGTTTGGAATGAGACACTCGAGGGCGACGGCATAGCCGGTCATGAAGTCAGGTGGGAACATCCCTGTGTACCCGATCATATGACCGTTCAGAAAAACCTCGCTTACATCATCGATATATCCGAGGCGCAGGTACAGAGACATAGTGCGGAAATCCGCGTCGACCCTGAAGTGCTTTCTGTACCACGCATAACCATCGTAGCCTGGATACCCTTCCTCTTCCCAGGGTGCCGGGGCATAGATGCGGTCCCACTTCGAGTCGTCGAAGGCTTGTTCTGACCATCGGGAATTGTCGCCCAGCTCGAACTTCCAGTTGCCGCTGAGATTTAGCAGCGGCCTCAGATCGGGAGCCTGAGAACTGCCAAGTGACACGCCCGCAAGAAGTGAGAAGATGAGTGCCAGCACGCGGTGATTACTCACAGTCCGCTCCGGAGATTGTTTGGTACCGGGCGCTCGTTCATCAGCGAGGATCATTCCTCGATCCAGGAGAGAATTACTATATGTCGGTGCAGCCATGGGTAGTCAAATCTCCGATCATCGTTCTGTGAACTGTTGGACAGCGATCTCTTCGAGCAGACCGTCGCCGCTGGCGTGCCTTCCCGCAATGGATTCCTTGAAGGCCACGGGATTGGCGAATACCTGCATTGCGATGAAGGCTTTGTAACGGATCGAGAGCGTCGCACCCTGGGAAGCGAGATCATACAGCTTCTCATGAAGCAGTCGCAGGTCCTGCTTCGGATACGCAATCCGCATCAAGGTGATGTGGCCGAGTGCCGATTCGACGACTCCCGGGATATCAGAATGAAGGTTGAGAAGGTAGTTTGCCTCGACCCTTGGGAAATTCAGTGTTCTGCGAGACTCTTCCGTCGCAAGCGAACGTTTGATCATCGTCGCGCTGGCTATGTCTTGTGCTTGTGTCGCTGCGGTCGCTGTGAATGCGAGACCGATGACCAGAACTCTGGTGGTATTCATGACATCTTCCTCTGGCGTTTCGTGGAGTGAATCGTTGGTTAGAACTTCATGTCCACGTTACGGGAATTCCTGAGGGGGGATGTTGAGATTGTGTAACAGGATTGTAAAATCTTGTCACGATACAAAAGCCTCAAGCCGGGCGGGCGGAGACCTCTGTGGGTGGAGGAATCAGGCAACCAATTTGTAGCCCACCCCATGAATCGTGATGATGTGCCTGGGAGCCGCCGGGTCCTCTTCGATTTTTTGCCGCAATTTGAGAATGAAATTATCCACCGTACGGGTGCTGATCGACTCATCGTAGCCCCATACCTGAGTGAGGAGTTCATCGCGCGTGACGGTCTTGTTCCGATGCTGCCAGAGGAATTTGACGATCTCGAATTCCTTTGGCGTGAGATTCAGCTGCTTTCCGTCACGAACGGCTGTGTACGCGGCAAAGTCCAGCTCAAGCGATCCGAGAGTCATTCTCTCCGGCGGTGTAGCCGCAAGTCCCTCTGCTCTTCGAAGAATAGCTTTGACTCGCGCCAGGAGCTCTCGCACACCAAAGGGTTTGGTGACGTAGTCGTCGGCTCCAAGCTCGAGGCCGAGCACCTTGTCGATCTCTTCACTCCTTGCTGTCAGCATGATAATGGGAGTTCTCACCCCTTGCTCGCGCACGCGCTTACAGACATCCAGCCCGGACAGTTTCGGCAGCATGATATCAAGGATGACGAGGTCGTAGGAGGTCCCGGAGATCTTCTTGAGTGCAGTCTCTCCGTCCCGCGCAACGTCAACCTCGTAATGTTCGAACTCGAAGTTGTCTCTAAGCCCTCGCAACATGTCGGGCTCATCTTCGACCACAAGAATCTTTGGCATGGCTGCTTCTATCTGTTTGAGGTAACCATTATGAGCGGATGGGGAAAGAAAGCCGGAACGTGCTTCCTTCACCGACTCGACTATGAACAGAGATCTCGCCTTTATGGGCATCCATGATGTGACGTACCAAGGTAAGCCCGAGCCCGCTTCCTCTGATGTCGTGAACAAGTCCGCTCGAAACACGGTAGAACTTCTCGAAAATCTTCGACTGCTCCTCCGGTGGAATGCCGATCCCATGGTCTTCCACTTCAATATACACCGTTCGATCTGTCAAGCCGGTCCTGATCGTAATCGTCTTGTTGTCATTGCTAAACTTGATCGCATTATCCATCACATTCAACAACGCCTCGGAAACGGCCTCTGCGTCGGCGAGGATGGAAGGTAGGGCAGGGGCGATCCCCGTTTTCAGCCCGAAACCCAGATGTTCCAGATGGGACTGATACGATGATAGCACCTTCTGAACCACCCCATTCAGATCCACACTCGAGAATTGGTACTCTTTTTTCCCGGACTCCATGCGCGAGAAATTGAGGATGTTATTCACGAGACCTGTCAGCCGCTCCGTCTCCCGGACGATTGTTGCGTAGTACTCTTGCTTCTTCTCCTCGCCGGGGACACGACCCATCTCCAGCGTTTCGCCGAACATCCGGATGAGGGCGAGGGGAGTGCGTAGCTCGTGCGAGACATTGGACACAAAATCGGATTTCAGCTGTGACAATTCCATTTCACGCCGCACGGTCCGGTACACAAACCAGACACCAATGACGATCATGATGTCAAGTACCATCAGCAAACTGAGATTTCGGTAGAACCTCTCGCGTACAATCTCTTCGATGGTTTGCCCTTTCAATCGTATCCCAAGACTGTAGTCGGGGAAAAGCCACAGGTCTTTTGCTTGTCGCTCTTCGCCCGGTGTGAGGGGCCCTGTTGCATAGACCTGCCGGTTGTCAGCTTTGCGCACGACCGAGAGGAGGAACTCACCCTCCGCTGCTTCATCGAGTTTCCGTCGGAGTACATCAAGGACAAATGATTCCGCGTCGAGCAGTATCCCCGACAGAAGCAGGCGTCCGGGAGCGATTTCGATGAGGAATAGAAGGCCGGTTGATTGCCCCGGAGTCCCTTGCCCGATGGCGACGCCCTCGATCTTTCTATACCCGGTGCTCTGAAGACGGACGAGGCGCTCGACTACGGCGTGCTGGGAACGTATGAGCGACCGTACCTCGCTATCAGTATGCTTCCTGCGTGCAGAATCAGGCCGGCTCGAGGACACAACGATGAATGTCGTCGCCGCGGTATCGCCGACGAACAGTGCGTGAATTCCTCTGTTTGAGGACAAAAATGAGTTGAAGGCGTGTTGCGACAGAGGACGGGAAGAAGAACGCGCCCCCCGGACTATCCTGTCGACGTCGCTGGCCCACCTGTCGGCGATATCCCAGGCATACTGATTGAGCGAAAAGAGAGCAGCGTCAAGTTGCTGACGATAAATGCGTTCGATCAGGTTCTCACTTTGAGTGAGGGCACCGATTTCATATGCAGAGTAGAAAATGGCCGGGAGCAGGACGAGCAGAACGAGAATAAGAGTGAGTGTTCGCAGCGTGCTTCTGCCTGACGATGTCTTGAACACGGCGGTCTCAACGGTGGTGGTTGAAAGGAACCTCACGAAAGTATGCAATGTACACGGAATGTGCAAGTTCGCAGTCGGAATGCTGAGGCTGGCGCATGGTGGAATTTGAGAGCCGGTGCATCAAGTCATGAGGGTATTTCCGTTGACAAAAACGCCCGAGGATCTCTCCCGATCGGAAGTCATTCAAACCGGGAGAGAAAGACGCGCAGAGAACGATACTGGTTGCTGAGGTGCTTAACCGTTACCAGAAATAGTCGGTCAGATGCGGAGTCCGAGCCGAACCTCAGCGCGGCTAGCATCCTTCGCAAAATCGGCGTAGGATGTGTAGCCGGCACCAATGAAGAATGGGGACAAAGCGAAAGTGAAGCCAACACTCGTGTAGTTTGTGGTCTTGCCATCGAGGCCGTAGTAGGGTACCTTGGTTCCGGTTGTCAAGGTCATGTAGTGTTCCATCTTGGACTTGCCGGTACCCAGAAACAGACCTATGTCATCGAAGACCAGGGAGAATTCAATTCCGGTGTCCTGCATATTCAGCACAACGCTCTCCGTGAAGCTCTGTGGCTTCTTGGAATAATCTGCCGTCCATGAGTTGTATGAAAAATGTGGACCCGCGGCGAAGGTCATTGTGCTGTCAAAATTGAGCGCGAGCCCGATCATTCCGCCCAAACCTATGCCGATTTTCGAATCGGATCCATCGCCAACTTTTGACCAATTCTCCAAAGCGACGTAGAGATTGCCGGAAAAGCCAAGGTGTTGACCAGAAGAATACGTAAGGACACTGAAAAGGAGGATGAAAATGGCGAGCGATCGTTTCATGGTTTCTCCCTGATGAACAGATCGCTCTGATGGCGATCGGTGACGGTGCTGGTGAGTTAATGCGGAGCTTCGGTGCTTTCGAGGGCAGGAATATGCCTCGATCAAGATACTCGCAATCAGCGCTATTGTCAAACGTGCGCGATGTCATAGGTGAGAGGGACGACATGCGTGCGGGTTCCAACCGGCACGTTCATGAAGCAGCGGACGTCGCTTTCATTGTGTGTGAGGCGTTTGCGGGTGAAGCTGAGTGAATACTTTTTACTTCATGGGATCTGCGATCATAGGTGCTTTTCGCTGTGCGAGAGAGCGGTCACATCGCCGGTCGAGCGTGGACTGAAGGGATTGTGCAGGAAGAGCGGAGTGACAAAATCACCGGCTAGATATTGTGCACCAGATAGACTAAATTTGAGCGACTACACATTTTCAACTTGCACTGGGAGACGACTATGACCACAACCGGCAGACTCAATCCAAGACTCCTCATGTTGCCGATCCTGATGATTGTTTCTGTCTCTGTGTCAGTTGCTCAGGCTCAGCCGCAGACCAAAGCGCAGACTCGACCTCAGACCGAAGCAAAGACCCAACCTCAGGCCAAAGCA
>DOWV01000379.1:5874-6665 GCA_003519375.1 Bacteroidota bacterium | reverse complement strand
GTTTGGGGGTGCTCCAGCAACTGGATCAGGTCGTCGGCAACCTTCTTGACATCGGTCGGGCTGCGCACCCCCGTGTCTCCGAAATTCGTTGCTGCCGCTTCTACGAACGTGCCGGGAGTAATTGGCCCCACGTAGTTCGACTCGCCGAATGCCAGTAAGGATCTCCTGAGCGTTAGAGATTCCGGAACAACCCTGCCGGAGCCGATCACGACAGTAGCTCGAAGGATCTCGGCGGCGACGTCATTTTGAAAGCCGCGCAGTTCTGCAACTGGCTGGCCGGAAGCCTCGTTCAACGAGGACACCATTGGCGGGATGTCATTGGGTGTGATCATTCCCCCGATGGCCCGGAACCGAACCCGTTGCTTTTTGAGTATCAGGGGAAGAACCTGTTGAAGCAGGAGCCGGACGATATCTCCCTTCGGCCCCGTAAGGCGGCCTACGAAGAGAAGAAGGTCCCGCTCCTCGGCGGGGGGCACTGGCAAAGCGTTCACGGCCGCAGTTCTTGCCTCATCCCACTGTTCAAAAGAGATGCAATTCGGGATGACCTCGATGTGGGGTGGCGGGATGCCGAGATCCCGGATGAGGTGGTCCCTGAGGGCCGTTGAAACCGCAATGATCGTCCTTCCGTAAATATTGAACGATTTGCTCGACGCATGAATATGCTGACGTCCGTGCACCGTGGAGATGAATGCGGTCCGCGTGAGACGCGTGGCAAACCAAGAGACCCAGCTTGCTGCCCGCGAGTGAGCGTGCACGACGTCAATGGAGCGTTTTCTGATGAGATGAACAAG
>DOWV01000379.1:4617-5662 GCA_003519375.1 Bacteroidota bacterium | reverse complement strand
TTGCTCTGGTCGGAAGAGTCAGGGTATCAGAGACAACTGTCGCAAGGTGCCCGGCTCGTCGCTGCTCATCGATGAGCGTCACGGCGTATGCTTCAGCACCGGTGACCTCAAACTGGGACAGTACGTGGAGAATGTTCATGGGGTGGGCTATAATCGGGAGGGAAGTTAGGAACAATCAACGCGAATATCAAGAACTGCAGGGGGGCTGATTCTACGGACTGGGTGTGAAAAGAAAAAGGCGAGGATGATCCTCGCCTTTTCATACGGCAATTGCTGAAGCCCTGATGGAAAACTAGTTGTTCGCTGCTCTCTTGACCTCCTGTTCTACTTCCTGCGCGAACACAGCACTCGGGACGGCAACGAACGCGAGCAATGCGATACTTGCGATGACTTTTTTCGTACGACGTTCCTCTCGGTGCAGGTGGTAATGAAAGTGAGCTGTGGACCTGCTCTTAAGTTGATCCGAATTATGTCCGCGCGGTCCGAAAATCAATGAATCGTGGATGGATTCTCATTCATTGGCGCGGATTTCCGCCGCGCTGCAGCTCAGTTCTTCACAAGAACCTACATCCCAAGACCCGCTAGAGCAAAGACCGACACGAGCACCCATGCAACCCAAAGGCCCATGGCTGCCCCAATTCCCGTCCCCGAAGGCTTTCCGGCGAACTTGGAAAGACCGATGCCGACCACGACCATCTGCCAGATCGTGAAGATATTCAGGGATGATAAGATCCGGTGAGTTGTGTCAAGCCGATTGAAGTTTTGAAGCACAGCGAGTGCGCCGTTGGGCGCCGCGTGCACGGAATTCATCGAAACGATCATGAGGAGTGTGATGATTCCACCGAGCACGCTAATCCACTGTGAGGCTCCCCACAGCTCAAGGTACTTCCCGTACCCTCCCTCCGCTTTCAACGCGAATTTGCCGATGAGCCAGAAGAAAAGTGCTGTGACAAAAAACACGACGGCGAGAGTCAGCGAACCGAACACGATGCCTATGGCAGCCATCATTCCTCCGCCGCCTTCCATCTGTTCAAGCGCCTGATCC
>DOWV01000379.1:4166-4459 GCA_003519375.1 Bacteroidota bacterium | reverse complement strand
CGAACCTGTTCCTGAATTCTCTCTTTTTGCGATTGCAGGGCCTGGTCTCGAAGGGTATCATTCGAAAACACAGTCCAGATGCTCGCTGCAGAAAGGAGTAGCAAAGCAATAAGCGGAATGAGCCAGACCGTGGCGCGGGCGGGTGAGGTGCGGATTCCTTCAAAGGCTTCCGCGGGCGACGAGAAAACATTAATGATAATGTCGCTCAAAGAGATCGTTGGTGCAGACGGTGCTTGTTCTTCCATTGTGGCCTCCGATGTGGTGGGTTGTGAGCCAGTGCACGCTAAGTTATG
>DOWV01000379.1:606-3849 GCA_003519375.1 Bacteroidota bacterium | reverse complement strand
GGCATGGTAGACATTGAGGAACAACGGAGAAAAGTCGAGGAGTTGAAGCGAAAGATCCTCGAACAGAAGAGGGGAGCCCAGGCGCAGAAGTCCGATGAGGACCGCGCCCGCCTCAATGCCGAGGTCGAAGCAAAGCGGAAGGCAGAAGAGGAGGCCAAACGCGCTGAACAGGAAGCAAAGCGCCGGGCGGAGGAGGAGGCCAAAAAGCAGGAAGAGGAGTCCAAACGCCGCGCGGCCGAAGAGGCGAAACGGAAAGAGGAAGAAGAGGCGAGACGCAAGGCGGAAGAAAAGGCCCTGCGAAAGGCGGAAGAGGAAGCCAGAAAGAAAGCCGAGGAAGCCGCTCGTGTCCGCGAAGAAGACGAGAGGAACAAAGCCCTCGAAGAAGCCAAGCGCCAGTCGGAGTTGATTGCAAAGAAGAAGGCTGAAGAGGATGCTCGTCGCCGGGCAGAAGAAGAGCAACGGCGGTTGCGAGAGGAAGAGGAAACGAAGAGAGTGCAGGAGGCGAGGCGCCGGGCGGAGGAACTTCGTCTAAAGGCAGAACTGGAACGCAAGCGCGCAGAGGAAGAGAGAAGGAAGGCGGAGGAAGAGCAGAAGCGTCTGGCGGCGGAGGCGAAACGTGCAGCACAGCAGTCACCCCGCGCAACCAAGGATGCAGCCAATATTTACCTGCAGGTGCTCAAGATGGCCTGGTGTGACGCAGCGATGGGAAAAGAAGAAGACGACATCCTCGGGCTGCTCCGGAATCTCTTAGCGATCAGCGATGAAGAGCATGAGTCGATTCAGCAGGAAGTGCAGATGGAGATCTACCTGCAGACAATCGCAGACGTGTGGAAAGATGGTGTGATCACTCCGCAGGATTCCGATCGCATGGACCACCTGCGTGAGCAGTTCAACATCTCAGCCGAGGAACACCTGAGGCTGGAAAAGCAGGTTCGGAAAGAAATCCTCAAGCAGAAGTAGCATCACTCTTGTACTGGTACGCCATCGCATGAAGAGCGAGAACGCGTTTCTCGATCGGCGGGTGCGTACCGAACAACTCAGCAGCAAATCCCTCCCTCGAGTTGATGTTTCTCCCCAGCGGATCAACAATACAAAGATGTGCCGCGCCGCGTTTAATGGACGCGGTGGGCGAAGAAGCGCTTTCGAGCTTTCGCAGGGCGCTTGCGAGACCGAGCGGGTTTCGCGTGAGTTCTGCACTCGACGCATCAGCCAGATACTCGCGCTTGCGGGAGACGAGCATCGCCATCATCTGAGTGACGAGCGGTGCAAGCACGATGGCGATAAGCCAGACAATGATCAGTATCCCTCCCTTCGATCTTCCTCGTCGGCCCGTTCCGACCCCAAACCGGACACTCCGCCGTGCTCCATCTGAGAGGAGAAGGATGGATCCAACGAACGCTGCCACGACGGTCATCAGCCGGATATCGAAATTCCTGATGTGGCTCATTTCGTGAGCAATCACCGCTTGAAGTTCCTCCCGATTCAAAGTGTCCAGCAAACCCTGGGTGACCACGATGTAGCTGTGCGCCGGGTCCCGTCCGGTCGCGAATGCATTGGGATCTTCGTCGGTGACGATGTAAACCTGAGGTTTCGGAAGCCCGGATGCAATTGTCATCTCCTCAACGACATTGATGAGTGTGCGGTCGGCCGGATTGCTCGGATCGGCCGGGACCGCACCCGTCGCGGTGAGCACAGATTTTGCCCCGTTGATGTAGCTGCTGACCGCCATACCGCTGCCGAAGATGACAGCGATGATTGTGCCGATCGGGAAGTAGAAACCGTCTTCAAACAGTCCGAGGTAATAGTAGTCAAACCCAAAACCCAGGAAGCCCAGGAAGAGCACAAAGCCGAACATAACAAGCCATGTCGATCTCTTGTTATGGGCTTGTTGTTCGTAAATATTTCTGGCGGTCAGCTGCGAGGCCATACGGTTACCTCTTCAGTGATAGGTCCACGTTTGGCACCTGGCGCTCTGCCTCGCTCTTAATTTCGAAGAGCTCAGCTGTCTTGAAATTGAACATCGAGGCAATGATGTTTGCAGGGAAGACTTCTTGCGAGATATTGAATTTCGTGGCGATATCGTTATAGAATTGACGCGCAAAAGAGATCTTGTTCTCCGTGCTGGTGAGTTCTTCCTGGAGCTGGAGAACGTTTTCGTTGGATTTCAAAGCCGGATAATTCTCCACGAGCGCGAACAGTTTGGACAGGGCTCCGGTGAGCATATTTTCTTTTGCGGCAGCGTCGGCGACACCCGTTGCGGAGGCCGCTGCATTGCGGGCCTGTATGACTTTCTCAAGGGTTTCCTGCTCGAACTGCATTTGTCCGCGGACGGTGTTGACGAGATTCGGTATCAGATCGTGGCGGCGTTTCAGCTGAACGTCGATTTGCTTCCAGCCGTTTGTAACCTGGTTTCGCAGGGTCACGAGGGAATTGTATTTGGCGATGACCCAGAAGAAAAGAATCAGAATAGCGGCCAGGAAGATATAGAATATGAACATAAACGTCTCCTTGTGATGACTGAGTGGCCAAAAGATAGACCAATTCGCTTTGAATATCAATGAAGGGCCGTGGTTCGGCGGGGAGTCGGGGATTCAAGGGCTCATGACATGCATAATTACATGTTTATTGGCTTTCTAAAGGGGGACGGGAGGAGGGTCTTAGTGCAGATATCTCAAAAATAGTTAGAAGAAAATGAAGAAAGGTGTTGACTTTCGTTCGGGGGCGTGGTATATTGTAAGCCCCTCGAATGATGGGGAGGCGTTGAAAAACGCCGGAATTCTTTGATTGTGAAGTCCTCAAATGCCCATTACAAATGGGCATTTTTATCGTCAGGCCACAGTGTGGTCGGCGGAGGCAAAGTGTTCTTTGAAAAGTGTGTACAGCCTCGAGTCAATTGAACAGGGTTTTGAACCTGGCAATTGCATCGATAACAAATGCAACATGCCAAGATTCAAACTTGAAGTTGTAAAAAAACTACAACGGAGAGTTTGATCCTGGCTCAGGACGAACGCTGGCGGCGTGCCTAACACATGCAAGTCTTGGGAGAAAGGGGTAGCAATATCCCTAGTAAACCGGCGCAAGGGTGAGTAACACGTAGGCAACCTGCCTTCAGGACGAGGATAACTCCGAGAAATCGGGGCTAATACTCGATTATGCAGCGGCACCGCATGGTGACAGTTGTTAAAAGCCCCAAAAGGGTGCCTGAAGATGGGCCTGCGTCCCATTAGGTAGTTGGTGAGGTAA
>DOWV01000379.1:0-291 GCA_003519375.1 Bacteroidota bacterium | reverse complement strand
AGCAGCCGCGGTAATACGTAGGGTGCGAGCGTTGTCCGGAATCACTGGGTGTAAAGGGAGCGCAGGCTGGTCAGAAAGTCATTGGTGAAATCCGGAGGCTCAACCTCAGGACTGCCAATGATACTGCTGATCTTGAGTACAGAAGAGGAAGACGGAATTCCTGGTGTAGCGGTGAAATGCGTAGATATCAGGAAGAACACCGGTGGCGAAGGCGGTCTTCTGGTCTGTAACTGACGCTCATGCTCGAAAGCGTGGGGAGCAAACAGGATTAGATACCCTGGTAGTCCACGC
>DOWV01000218.1:23828-24019 GCA_003519375.1 Bacteroidota bacterium | reverse complement strand
TCTCCTGCGGGTGAAAACGCCTGGTTGATCCCCCCGACCGGCTGCCCCCGATCTGATCACCGGCCTCCTCTTGAACAGAATAACGAAAACAGGATCGATCGCGGCTCCTGGGCCGTCGGGAGGCTCTGGCCGGGGACGAAAATACCCGGCTCCGTGAACTTTTTCAACGCTTGCGAGGTTGAACGGAAGAG
>DOWV01000218.1:5324-23601 GCA_003519375.1 Bacteroidota bacterium | reverse complement strand
CTGGGACGCGACGAAGGTTTTCGGGTACCGGTCGAATACCATAAGCTGGAAAACGGACTGAAGGTGATTCTCTCGCCCGATCACACCGCGCCGACAGCCGTGGTAGCAGTCTACTACAACATCGGGTTCAGGATTGAACCGAAAAACCGAACAGGATTTGCGCACCTGTTTGAGCATATGATGTTCCAGGGATCCGAAAATCTCGGCAAGATGGAATTCATCAGGCTTGTCCAGAGAAACGGCGGTGTGCTGAACGGATCGACCCGATTTGACTTCACCAACTATTTTGAAGTTGTGCCGGCCCACAAGCTCGAGACCGCGCTTTGGGCGGAAGCGGATCGCATGAAAGGTTTGAGCATTACACAGGAGAATCTCACCAATCAGCAGGGGGTCGTAAAAAATGAAGTGCGTGTGAACGTCCTGAACCAGCCGTACGGGGGATTCCCCTGGCTCGATATGCCGCAGTACGCCAACACCAACTGGCACAACGCGCACAATTTCTACGGTGATTTGAAGGATCTCGATGCGGCGACGCTGGGGGACGTGCAGCAGTTCTTCAAGACCTACTATGCTCCCAACAACGCGGCCATCGCCGTCGTCGGCGACTTTGAACCCAAAGAGGCATTGGCGCTGATCAAGAAGTACTTCGGCGGCATTGCGTCAGTACCCCAACCGGGGAAACCGGATCTCTCCGAGCCGCGCCAGGATCAGGAAAAACGATTCACGAAAAAAGACACCCTCGCAAACCGTCCCGCCATTGCCCTCGCATATCACATGCCCGAAAGGAACACGCCGGAGTTTTACGCCATGGGCCTCCTGGATCAGATTCTCTTGCAGGGAGAGGACAGCAAGCTCACACAGAAACTTGTGAAGTCGAAAGGATACACCTCGGGCCTCGGGGGCGGTATCAACCTGCTCGGAAATCAGCACAACTACAATGGCCCGATGCTCTGGATGGCAAATCTGATTCATGACAAATCAGTTAGTTCCGATGAGATCGTCAAGGCTTGGGATGAGGTGATCGGCGAAGTGACGGCTGCTCCGATTGACCGTGCGACCCTCGATCGTGCCCTCGTCAAGCTTCGCTCCAACTTCTATGACGACGTGAGTGGTTTCTTCGGCTTCGGGCGTGCTGATCTGCTCGCTGCATTTGCCCTGTTCGATGATGACCCGGCTCGTATCAATACGCTGGAAGATCAATTCAAGAAAGTGACGCCTGCGTTGATTCAGAAGACGGCGCAGGAGTACCTGCGGACCGGGAACCGAACAATCTTGATCATCGAACCGAAATCGGGTTCATAAGGAGAACCGGCCATGAGAACAATCATTCGAACTATCGCCGCAGCAATCATTGTGCTCTCGACCGTCGCGCAGGCGCAGAAGCAGCTTCCCCCCGAAGGCGGAGTACCGAGAGATTTCAAGCTGCCCCAGAAGCAGCAATTCACACTGCCAAACGGGCTCGAGGTCACTATGGTTCCGTACGGCTCCGTACCAAAGGTAACAGTAACTGTCGTGATCCGATTCGGCAACATCAATGAAAAGGAAAACGAAGTATGGCTAGCCGACATTGTCGGTGATTTGATGAAGGAAGGCACAAAGACGCGGGCAGCACAGCAGGTAGCGACTGAGGCAGCAAGCATGGGAGGGGATGTCGCTATCAACGTTGGGCCTGATATAACCACCGTCGGCGGCGATGTCCTTTCGGAATTCGGACCGAAGCTGGTCGGCCTTATCGGCGACATCATCCGCAACCCGCTCTTCCCGGAGTCGGAATTAGCCCGGCTCAAAAAGGACCGCGTCCGGCAGCTGAGCGTGCAAAAAGCGCAGCCGGGAAGCCTTGCCCTGGAAGAATTTCGACGTATGATGTATCCAGATCATCCGTACGGGCGGGTTTTTCCGTCCCAGGAATCACTGGAAAAGTATTCGCTGAGCGACGTCAGGGAATTCTATAAGAACAATGTCGGGGCGCAGCGTACGAGCATGTATATAGCGGGCAAATTCGATTCGAAGGCCATTGAAGCAGCGGTGCGGGAAGCGTTCTCGTCCTGGGAGAAAGGACCGGCGGTCTATGTCAACGTCCCCAAGCCGGTCGCGAAGAAATCGTTCGGACTTGTCGAGCGCCCGGGTGCTCCCCAGTCAACAATCTATGTGGGAATCCCCGTGCTGAATCCGATCGACAAAGATTATGTGAAAATGGCCGTTACAAACTCCCTCCTGGGCGGGTCATTCGCTTCACGCATTACGAGCAACATTCGCGAGAAAAAGGGCTACACCTACTCTCCGTACAGTCAGGTCTCAACCCGATATCGGGATGCATACTGGGTCGAGGTGGCGGATGTAGGGACCGATGTTACGGGGGCGGCTCTGAAGGAGATATTGGGAGAGGTGAATCGTCTCGGAACGGAAGCGCCTCCGGCGGATGAACTGAAGGGAATTCAGAACTACTTGGCCGGGACGTTTGTCCTGCAAAATTCCACACGGCAGGGGATCATCGGCCAGCTGACGAACCTGCGACTGCATGGACTGCCGGATGAGTACCTGACAAACTATGTCAAAAAGGTGTTCGCGGTGACCCCGGAAGAGGTGCGACAGATGACACAAAAATATCTCCGCACGGATGACATGATACTCTCCATCGTCGGCGACAAGAAGAAGGTGGAAGAACAGATTAAGGATTATGCCACTCCGAAGCCGGAGTCAAAGTAAGAGTCGAACCGCAGTGAGAATTACCGAAGGAAGGCAAAGCCCGTCGCGAAAGTAGACGGGCTTTGCCGTTCTTGCACGGGTGTGAGAATAGAGCAACACGTCCGCCGATCACCGGGAATATCCCTTCACGAAGATGTTGCGAAACTCGCCGGTATCATCGAAGGAACCTAACCCTGCTCGTCCATAAACAATCGTTGTATCAGTTGCCAGCAGGACGGGAGTGCGTGACCCATCCAAGTAGACGGCAATGCGGCCGCTTCGACCATCCCGCTCAACGCGCACGCGATGCCACGAAAAGTCTGTGAGTTGAGGTTTCCCTTTGCCGGAATCGATGCGGACGCGGTCGGCGTTGTTCACGAGAAAAATGCCATTGTGGACGTCGTCACTTGTTGCCGAAAGATGGATGTAGTAGAAACGAGCGGCCGATTCATAGCCGACAACAAAATCCAGGTCCCGCCGGGCAACATCGGGAGATGCCGTGGAGCGGATGTCAGCCTCGATCGACACAGAACGCAGGGGCTTCATCTTGAGGATGGCAAGCGCACCAGGCCGGCGGATGGGGCCCGCGGGTATTCCCGCTTTTGAAAGAATCAACCTGCCAGAACCTATGCTCCAGACGCCTGTTCCGTCAAGATCCCACTTGCTAATATTCTCGGATTTGGAAAGATCGGGACGAATGGAAAATTCCTTTTCGGATTGAGCGTTTTGCAGGCTGGGTACGAACAACAGTGGAAGCGCGAGGAGCATGAGTGATTTCATGTGAAGTATTCTCCCTAAGATGCCGGACACAAGGTATGGAGAAATCGGGACCTTCCAAAATCGATTGCAGAAAAGAATGCTCGACTCCGTGACGGTCAACCGGCTGATAGCACTTTGGCACCAAGACTCTTTGGCACCTTCAGCCATCGTCTTGATGAGACCTTGAAGGAGCAGGGCATGTCCCGGAATGCGAACATTGGTTCCAATGGAAAAGAAACAGCAAGTCAGCGGGCCAGAGCGAACGCAGCGGCGACTATCGTATTCGCGATGAGTCTTCCCGGCTGGTACGGGAGAGGTTGAGGAGTGGTTTGTTCTGCATAAAGTAACGCACATCGGCGTTGAAGATCGCTTGAGAGATCCCCTCCGTGCCGATCACGAGCGTAAAGAAGTGAGGGTCGGCGAATGAGTAAAGCGGATACTTCAAGCCAACTGCCTTGAAGAGCAGGCTGTCACAAGCTGCTGTTGTAGCTTCGATCGTGCCCGTCTCCGCAAATCCAAGGAGCAACAGAATGATGCTCCCCTCGGGCCCTGAACCTTTGGCTATGATAGAATAATCCTTTTCGTAGGATCCACTTCGCTGATCTCCGATGGAGAACATTTGCAGCGAGTCGGTCTCAGGATTGCGGATCGTTACACTCGACGGCTCGATGGCGTACTCGATGCCTAACGTATGAAGAAACTTCTGAAAATTGAAGAGAGTCTTAAAGGGCCCGATGAAGATGACATTATTCGATTTAAAGTCCGCCATCGTGAACTGCGAAGCGAGTTTGGTCGAGTAGCCGTTCGTTGACTCTTGGAGAATGGGAAGGATTTGCGTCAAACCATGCAGGGCACTGGGCCTCAGGAAGGTGAAGTTATTTACCTCGTAACGTTTGGCAAACCCGGGATCTTGGGCTATGAGCCGCTGAAAGTCCTCGTCGCTATTGATGGTCACTCGTCTGTAGTAAGCACTGACCTGTGTCCGCTCCCGGAGAAAAAAGTAGTCACCGAGTACGATCAAGGTAGGTCGTGCTTCGGGTTTGAGGAAGTCGTTCCAGATAACATTGGGCCCCGAAGGTCTTCCCCGCTCGGGCCCCACCGATCTTCCGCTCAGGTAACCCAGGGCAAAGGAGGTGAGGACGGCAGCAAGGCTGATGCCCACCAGGATTGCCCGACGCTTGCCGTTCTTGTTTTTTGGCTTCTCATCGGTCGGAGTGAATTCAACTTTGTAGTGGCCAACCGGGATCGTGAGTTTATGTGTGAACTGGGTGCTTGAAGTGAGGTAGTAGTGTTCGAGTTTTCTCCTCAGATTGTTGATATAGACGCGCACTGTCGCGTCTTCCTTCGAATTGAACGAAGGGTCTTTCCCGAAGATCTCAGTACCTATCGTACTCTCTTTGGGAGTCCTGCCGGCGATCGATTCCTCTACGAGGTATTGCAGGAGTTCCCGATACCTGTGAGAGTCTCTGAATTCGGGACTTTCAAGGATCGTGTCGAGGGCTCGCCGTACTTGTTCTTGATCCATGATGCAGGAATCCGAGTGTTTCAGACCGTTATTTACCCGTTAATTCTACGATGTCAACGGTTTTTATCTTGCGTAATACCGACCTGTTTTCCTAGTTTAGCAGAGCTTGAGGAATGGCGTATAGTCGATGTCGCTGAGCTATTCCTCCACCAGAGTATTTAACAGTGAGCTGGCGGAGCGTGAGTCTGCCTTCCGTCGTGTCGCGACCCGAAACATAGTAACGAAAATCAGCATCTAGAGCAACGGAGCTGCCTCTTGGGGCGAAAATCCTAAGAAATACAGGCCTTGGAACGCCCCGCCTGCGTTGCCTGCATCAATCCAAAAACCGACCATATCCCAGGCAAGCACCTGCCAGGTGATCTTCCGCACCGTTCTTGGACCAAATCTAGAAAAAAGACTGCCGCTTTACAGAATCAGACAGGAGGTAATACACTTATGAGAACGATTTCTGCATTGGCGTTCTTGCTGCTGATCGCGATGACGCCGGCACCGCTTTTTGGCCAGAGTGCATTGCGCGGGACCGTTGTCGACTCAACGACACGCGAGGCTTTGGTCGGCGTGAATGTCGTCGTTGTCAATACCGGACTCGGTGTGGCATCGAACATCGAGGGAGACTACCGGATTAACGGCATCCCTGAACGGTCGTTGACGGTGAAAGTCACCTGCATCGGCTACGAGCCCAAGACGCGGACGATCGATTTTTCGCGCAACAAAACGGCGCAGTGGAATGTCGAGCTGGCGCCCACGGTGATCGTCGGCAAGGAGTTTATCGTCACGGCTCAGCGACGAGGCCAGGTTGCCGCCATCAATCAGCAGCTCACCGCCCCGACGATCACGAATATCGTCTCCGAGGAGAAGATTCAGGAATTGCCGGACGCGAACGCTGCCGAAGCCATCGGACGGCTACCCGGTGTTTCGCTTCTCCGCAGCGGGGGTGAAGCAAGCTCGGTTGTCATGCGCGGTTTGAGCGACAAGTTCTCGGTCGTCACACTCGATGGAGTGAGAATGGCCCCGACGGAGGCAAACGTTCGGGGAGTGAACCTGAGCACGGTTGCTCAAGGTTCGCTGGCGGGCATCGAGCTCATGAAGGCGCTCACGGCCGACAAGGATGCCGATGCAATCGCAGGAAGCGTGAATATGGTGACCAAGAAAGCCCCCGCGGAACGACTGATCAGGATTGAACCGAGGAGCGGGTACAATGCTCTGGAAAAATCGGCCGGGCAATACAACGTCAACGCCCGGTACGGGGAACGATTCTTCGAAGGTCGTTTAGGGGTGCAGGTGACGGGGAACCTCGAGCGAACGATCAGGAGCAACGAATCGACAGACTTGAATTATGACATGGTCGCCATCGCGAGCGGGAATGATTATGAGATTACGCAGCTACAGATAACATATGCCGACGAGATCAGAAAGCGTGGAGGTGGAAGTCTCCTGTTGGACTATGACACTCCGGACAACGGCACGGTGCGTTTCAGCACCATCTATAACCAGACGTCCAGAAACTACCTGACCTCCTTTAGAACGTACCTCCAGTCGGGGGGAGTCGTTTACGACTATCGGGATCGGGAGACGGATATTGGGACGCTCAATACCTCGCTCCGCGGAGAGAATCATCTCTTTGGTTTTCAAGCCAACTGGAACGTCTCCTTCTCTCAGTCGAAAAGGAATGACCCCTTCGACTACGAACTGGAGATGACGGAATCTTCTACGAACACTTCCGGTATGCGGAATGTCCCAAAGGAGTACTCCAAGGGTCCGACGGAGGAGTGGATCCCGTATGCTTGGAACAATTTCCAGGCGTCCTATATCAATCAGGCGAATGATCGCTTTCAGAACAATCTGGACAAAGAATACGCTGCGGCACTCGATCTGAGCACTACCTATGGGATTACGGATCAGGTCACAGGAGAAGTGAAGTTCGGAGGGAAATACAGATCGAAATCGAGAAATGCCGACTTCCACGAGGCGCGCTCGAACTACTATTTGAATGCATGGCCTGAGTGGACCAAAGATGAAAACGGCTCAATCGTGAAGAAGAACCTCAGCGGAACGCGGTTTGAGAACCTTCAACTGACGGCGGGAGGGTTGGTTATTTTTCAGAACTTTCTCGATGCCGCTCCTCCGACCCGTAATATCTATAACAAGTATGCACTCTATCCTCTGATCAACAGAGATGCGTTGCGTCTCTGGCGGCAACTCAACATCAACGGCTATCTGGACCAGGGCGGAGCGCGCGCTGAATACTTGAACAACTTCGAGACCGCGGGCAATGACTATGATATCAAAGAAAAGGTCGTTGCCGGCTACGTGATGAACACGCTCAATTTCGGTCCCCTCGTTACTCTGGTCGCCGGGGTACGAATCGAGAGTGATGATAACGAGTATGAGTCAAAATACACACCGAAGCCTCTGAGCGGCTTTCCATTTCCTTTTGGCGAGTTGCGGGACACTCTCGTCACCGAAAAAGAGCATCTCATTCTGCCGAATCTTCACGCGATCTTCAGACCGCTGGATTTTCTGACCCTTCGATTGGCCGGGTATGAAGCGTTGGCACGGCCCGATTTCAATCAACGGCTCTTGAAGTATATTGCCCGGTCTGCCAGCGGCAACGTGTTGAATATCGGCAATCCGGCTCTGAAGAATGCCGACGCGTGGAATTACGAAGTACAGGCCCAGTTCTTCGGTAACACGATCGGCCTCTTCTCGGTCTCGGCATTTTACAAAGATGTGAAGAACATGTACCACACGATCACCTCTGTCCAACTTGCCGGGCAAGCGGTTCTCGACAGTCTCGGGATTCCCTGGAAACACCCATTCCCCGACAACAACACAGCCTACAACCTCACCTTTCCCTACAATTCCACGCGACCGACGCGTGTCTGGGGATTCGAAGTCGAGCATCAGACAGATTTCAAGTTTCTTCCCGGGTTCCTGAAGAACATCGTCTTCGGCTACAATTTTTCCTTCGTTCGCTCGGAAACATGGAGCGCGACCTCCAGGGTTGACACGTACAAAGATTCCACCTTCCTGTTTGGCAGATGGATTTATACGACGCGGTCAAAGAACGTACTCTTCGAAAAGAAACAGAAGCTGGAAGATCAGCCGGAATTCTTTGGAAATGCTTCGCTGGGCTACGACCTCGGAGGATTTTCGTTCAGAGTCTCTGTCTTCCACCAGGGGAGCTTCAACAGCTCCTTCTCGGCCAATCAACGGACCGATGGCGTGCAAAACGCCTATACAAAGTGGGATGTCACGTTGAAGCAATCCATCACGGACCACATCTCGGTGACGTTGAATCTCAACAACATTACCAATAGCGTCGAATCGAGCTCGGTCGCGAACAGAATCGTCACCTCGTTCGGACTTCTTGAAAACTCAAGCAACAAGTACGGAATGACGGCCGATTTTGGCCTGCGGATCGAGCTGTAGAATAAGGTATACGAGAATCAGGGACGAATTCGTAATGTCATAAATCACACGTGTCGCTTATTCACAAATCAGGAGGTGTCACATGAGAATCTTCGTTTGTGTTTTTGCTCTTCTCCTCTTGCTGCCGGCAGTCTCCCGGGCCCAAAACGAAATGATCGTGCCCGAATTTGCAGAAAACTCCAAATATATCAATGAGATCATTGTGGGGGATACGACCGCCACCGGGGCAAGGCTCAATCCGAATCGTGTCTATGTACTGAAGCGGAACGGCATCTACCTGCTCAACACGGCTATTCGTAATACCGGTTGGACCCTCCGCATCAAAGCGGCGGACGGAGGGGGCAAGATCCCCGCGATCTATTCATATAAGAATTCCACGACAGGAGCGTATCCGCAGGATCAGTTCGATGTCCGTGGAAACCTCTGGCTCAAGAAAATTGCCATGATCGGCTGGGCCGAGTTCATCCCGGAAGACATTTCCCTGATGCCCCCGCGGATGATGAATACCAACGCGACCGGCTGCACTATTGAAATCGATAGCTGCATCCTGAGTGCAACAAGGGCAGCGACGATTCAAACCTCGTCGGCCGCGCATAAGGTTCAGGTGACCAACACGCTCTTCGCGCAGTCGGGAAATCTCTGGAACACGAACATCGGCAACGGGAGACCGGTGGACTTCAGAAACGTCACTGTTGATTCAGTGATCATGCAAAACTGTACGTTCATCGACGGCACAGACCGGATCGTGCGTCACTACTCGAGCGTCGGCAAACTCGATGTGGTCATTTTCGATCACAACACTATTTACAACGCCCTCTCCATGCATGGCTGTCTCGGTCTCGGCTGGGTAGGGACGAAAGTGCAGATCACGAACAATCTCTTCGTGGACAACTTCGTTTTGGGAAATGATAGCACCGACGCTGTCCGTCTCTCGGAGTTTGGGGACACGCGGGAACGCGGCCCGAGCGGTGCATTCAGAATGACCTTTGTAGGCACTATTCCCGATTCTGCAGGGAAGTCCCCGACCCAGTGGGTTGTTCGCAAGAATTTCTACTCGGTCACGCCTGCCGTGCAGACGTGGTATGACAGCAAGAGCTCTCTTGGCATCGGAAATCTCGTACCGTTGACGTGGCACATCAACTCCAGGCTTGGCGCAGACTCCGCGACTGCGTTCACGAAGGAACCGATCACGTTCACCAAGACAACAAGAAACATGGTGAAGTTTGCGACCTGGTACTACGATCCGGCAGGTGCGAACAAGCAGAAGGTCAATACGAATTTTTCGAAGGACATAGAATATTACCGGCCTGATTGGACCTACTACATCGATACCCTGGACCTGAGGTACCAAACAACCGCAAAGGCCTACACCGGAGCAGACAAAGGACAGCCCGCGGGATCGTTGATGTGGTGGGGTATGCCGCTGACCTCGGTCGAAGACCCGATGGATTTTGTGCCTCAGGCATATTCGCTGAATCAGAATTATCCAAATCCCTTCAACCCGAATACAAAGATCTCCTTCTCCATTCCACACAGCGGGCGGATTACTTTGAGGGTATTCAACCTCCTCGGTCAGGAAGTGAGGACGTTGACGGATGCGCAGTACACAGCCGGCGTGCATGAGATCGATTTCGATGCAAGCTCGTTGAGCAGCGGAGTGTATATCTACACACTCACAGCGGGTGATTTCGTTGCCTCGAAGAAAATGACACTGATCAAGTGATGCTCTTCATGAAAGGGGCTGGGCGCAATGCCCGGCCCCTTTTTCTTTTTGCGCCGATTGGTTGCAAAAGAAGACAGAAGCTGAAAAAGGGAAGCGATGGTGCTATGCAAGAGGATGAGGAAGTTGTGAAAAGCGAAGCAGAGCCTGAGTCCATGAAGGGGCCTGACGAAAAACGTGAGGGGGGATTGGCCGGAACATCACAGAGCGTCTTGTGGGCCCGGCTGGCATTTGCCGTCTTGGGAATCGCTTCAACCCTCTGGTTTTTGATCCGTGTGATCCCCAAACCAAGCCGTGCGTCGTATCCGTGTATGCGCGCGGCGGCCCCGATGATGTCGAGCTTCATACTCTACCTGCTTGCTGTCACAGGGACATTGTTGGCTTTTAAGAGAGCGAAACGAAGCCTTGGCAACGCCAGCTATGCAGCGGCAACGTTCTTTATTCTCCTCGCCCTGAGCACAGCCTTCCTTTCTCTCACGGGTGATGAAAGGCCTGTATTTGCCGACTCGAAGTTGATGCTCGGCCCAAATCAGCCGGTTGGTGTTCCGAAAGGCGTATTCCCGGGCAGAGTTGTCTGGGTGTGGGACCCGCAGTCGACGAACGAGAACTGCACAAACACGTTTGGCGACGGATGGTTCATGGAGAAGAACACGAACATGTCCATTGTCAATTCAATGGTGACGGAAGCGGTGACGCGGCTGGCGGGAAAAACGACAATCGGGGATTCCTGGGATGTGCTGTTCAAGTACTTCAATCAGAATCACGGAAAAGGGAATGTCGGATATGTAGATGGCGAGAAGATTTTTGTCCGCACCAATCAAGTGAGTGCAAGCACCGGAACGTATGACGCCAACACATTTGAAATCAAGAACCAAAGCCGCTACGGGATGGCCGAAACCTCTCCTCATGTTGTGCTGGCCATCTTACGACAGTTGGTGAATGAGTGCGGGGTCCGGCAGGAGAATATCTCCGTCGGCGATCCGATGAAGCACATGTACAAGCATGTCTTCGATCTGTGGCATAACGAGTTTCCCAATGTTGTCTACGTCGATTCGGAGGGAAAACTCGGAAGGACAAAACCGATCTCGAGTGCCCAGCCTGTGATCTATTACTCCGACAAGGGGACGGTCCTCAAATCGAACGGTTCGACGGGCGCACCCATCACATCTGACTATTATCCAACGGTCATTACCGAAGCGAACTATCTCATCACGATACCCGCCCTGAAGGCACATGCCCGGGGCGGAGTCACGCTGTGTGGGAAGATTCACTTTGGCTCGAATCTGCGGGGAAGTGCGACTCATCTACACGGGGGATTGATCGCGCCCGAAAAGGTGACGAACACGGCGACGATGCGCCCGGGCTACGGTCTTTATCGGGTCCAGGTTGACCTGATGGGGCACAAGGATCTTGGCGGAAAGACCGTTCTCTTCCTTGTCGATGGTCTCTGGGGCGGCTCGGAGGCAAACGATCCGCCGCGAAAATTCCGTACGTCGCCCTTCAACAACGACTGGACCTCGTCGGTGTTTGCATCCCAGGATCAGGCAGCCATCGAATCAGTGTGCTTCGATTTCCTGAAAACAGAATACACATCTGACAATGTCTGGGGCTCGTATCCACAGGTCCCCGGGGCAGACGACCATATTCTTCAAGCTGCAGATTCCACCTACTGGCCCGCGGGATTCCGCTACGATCCGGAAGACGATGGTACTCCTGTCGGGAGCCTTGGTGTCTGCGAGCATTGGAACAATCCGCTCGAGAAGCAATACACGAGAAACCTTGGCACCGGTTCCGGAATCGAGCTGGTTCTGATCAACAAGACAGTGACTGCGATGCATGGTGAAGATGTAACACCAGCCCGGTCTTTCGCTCTTCTTCAGAATTATCCGAATCCGTTTAATCCCACAACGGCGATCAGCTATCAGCTTCTCGCCCCGAGCGGAGCCGAGGGGTCGTCGGTCAGCCCGGTGAAGCTGACGGTGTATGATAATCTCGGCAAAGAGGTTGTCACTCTCGTCAACGGCACGGTCGCTGCCGGAACGCATGTTGTGAGTTGGAACGGACAAGATGCGCGGGGAATTCAGGTGCCATCAGGAGTCTATTACTATCGCCTCGTTACACCGACCACGTCGCTCTCAAACAGAATGATTTTGCAGAAGTAAGCAGAAAGGCGTGGTTCACTGCATAACTTAAGAAGACGGACGGATCCTATGATGCAACTCAGTAGTCTCCGCCGATGGTTTGTCGTTTTTGGGGGAATGGTTCTCCTGCTGTCCCCGATAGTTCATGGTCAGCATAGGGCCGATTGGCTCAAGTCTGCCGGATGGGGAGTGATGACGCACTACCTTGCCGACTGGCGGGCGCGTGTCGACGGCAAACCCATGTCGAGCGAGATATGGAACGAGATGATCGACCAATTTGACGTCGATGGTCTCGCCGGGGAACTTGCATCTGTCGGTGCGGGATACTACATCCTGACGATCGGCCAGAACTCCGGATATTACCTCTCACCCAATGCCACTTATGATCGTTTCGTCGGAATCCGCCCGGGGAAATGCTCGAAGCGAGATCTTGTGCTGGACATTGCACGGGCGTTGAACAAAAGAAATATCAAGCTTGTGGTCTATCTTCCTTCCGGTGCTCCGGCCGGCGATTCGCTCGCCAGAAAAGCCCTCGATTGGCGGAACGGAGCCGATCGGAATAATGACTTTCAGATCAAATGGGAGCAGATCATTCGTGAATGGTCGTTACGCTGGGGGGAGAACATCGCGGGCTGGTGGTTCGACGGCTGCTATTGGCCTAACACGATGTACCGCCCAACCGAGCCTCCGAACTTCGCCAGCTTTGCTGAGGCAGCCCGTGCCGGTAATCCGGCGAACATTGTCGCTTTCAATCCAGGCGTGGTGTACAGACTCCTCTCCGTGACACCACACGAAGACTACACCGCCGGCGAGATCGACTTGCCGGACAGAATTTCCATTCGACGCGCTTCCGGAGGACAGATCGACGGTGCCCAGCTTCACATTCTCAGCTACCTCGGCGAGAAGTGGGGGATGGGAGCACCTCGCTTCACCGCGGAGCAGATCATTGGCTGGAGTACCCTGGTTGCCAAAGAAGGCGGCGTTATCACATGGGATGTGCCGATACAGCGGAATGGGCTGATAGCGCAACCTTTCCTCGATCAACTCGCTGCTGTCGGCAAGGCACTGAACAAACGGTAAGGGAATTGGTCCGGCTCCAAAACCTGTGCTGCCCTCAGTGCCCTCGCGTCAGATGAGCTTTTACTGCATTCTGTTTCCGAAAGAACAGCGATGAAATCTGCCCGCCTGAGAAACATGGTGTCTTCCGGCCTCCTGATTCTTGCCACCATGGTCGCTTCCAGCCCCATCACAACCCCCCAGAGCTCGCAAAAGGAGGCAACGCCCGGGGTGGGTGATACGACAAAACTTGCCCAGCCAGTCCCGGCGCGACGGCGCACGTCGCAAGGAATCGCAACGGCACGCCTGCCATACAAACCCGGGGAAGCTCCGGCGTTCTGGTCCGTCGCAACGGCTGAGACGATCATGGAGCGCTATCCGGACTATCGGCAAGCGTACTGGAAAGATTGGACTTACGTTCAGGGCTACATGTTCCATGGTTTTGAGATTCTGTACCGGGCCACCGGTGATCGCAGGTATCTCGAATACATCAAGCGCTATATCGACTCCTTCATCGATGAGAAAGGGAATTTTCTCGGCGATAAGCTGACCAATCTCGACAACCTGATGACGGGGAGCAGTGTCGTCGCCCTCTACGAGTACACAGGTGACGAACGATACAAGACAGCCGCGACATTCTTCCGCCGGGCACTCGATACGTACCCGAGAAGTGACGGCCAATTCTGGCATGGCAACAAATCACCGAACATGTGGATTGACGGCATCTTCATGGGCCAAATGTTCGTACTCCGGTACGGAAAATCCATCGGTGACAAAGATTCGTGTTTCCATGAGGTCGTCCGGCAAATCACGGTTTTTGCCCGGCATTGCCGGAAAATGAACAGCGGGTTGTACTACCACGCATGGACCGAACAGCCCGAGAAGACAGCATGGGCCGATCCCAAAACCGGCCTTTCGCCGGAAGTCTGGAGTGAGGGGCTTGGTTGGTATGCATTGATTCTCGTCGAAACACTCGCGGTGCTTCCTGCAGACCACCCTGGGCGTTCCGAGGTCGAGAGCATTTATCGTGAACTTGCCGACGAGCTCCGACGGACGCAGGATCCCGGGAGCGGCGGATGGTATATGATCGTCGACAAAGGGGATCAGCCGGAAAACTGGATCGATCCATCCGGCAGCGCGATGTTTGTCTATTCGATCAAACGCGGCATCGAGCTTGGTTTGCTGGACCGCAAAACCTACACGCCTGTGGTGGAGAGAGGTTATCGGAGTCTTTTTGAGTTTGTAAGAATCAACGACCGGGGTTTGGTGGATGTCCACGGCGGCGGTGACGGGATTACCATCAAGAAAGACTTTGAAACGTACGTGCGTGTGCCGAAGATTCTGAACGCGAAGGAGGCTGTGGGTGGCTTCCTTTGGGCCGCAGCGCTTATGGAGAGGGAAGCTCTCGAGAACGATAAAGGCAAGTAACAGCCGGGGAAACGACATGCTCAGGAAAACCATCGGTACACTCTTCGTTCTGCTCGTTGTGTATTGCCTCTTGCCTGCACAGATTCCATCACCGGAGCAGGCTCTGTTCAATGTCAGAAGCTATGGAGCCGCCGGCGATGGCAAGCGCCTCGACAGCCCGGCGATCAATCGGGCAATCGAGGCGTGCGCACAGGGAGGTGGCGGGACCGTAGTGTTTCCCACCGGCACATACCTGAGCGGAAGCATCCATCTCAGGAGCAATGTCCACCTCTATCTCGATGCCGGATCGACGATCCTCGGTGCACCTCAGGAGATGGGAGCTTACGATCCGCCTGAGCCGTTTGAAGGCAAAGCCTATCAGGACGGCGGGCACACCTATTTTCACAACAGCCTCCTCTGGGGCGAAGATCTGACAAATGTGACGATATCCGGTCGAGGAATGATCAACGGGGGAGGCATCACGAGGCGGGACAAGGGCGTGGGGGAGGGATCGATCGGGCTCGGAGACAAGACCATCGCCCTGAAACGCTGCAATCGAATCTCGATTGAGGATATCACAATATTTCACGGCGGGCATTTCGCGATCATCATGACAGGTTGTTACAATGTCAACGTCGACAACGTCACAATCGACACGGATCGTGACGGCATCAACATTGATTGCTGCCAGAGCGTTACGGTTTCCAACTGTCGGATCAACGCACCGAATGATGACGCCCTCTGTCCAAAGAGCTCGTTTGCTCTTGGGAAGCGCGTCATCACAGAGAATGTCACGATCGTGAACTGTCAGGTGTCGGCGTACGAAGAAGGGACGCTGCTTGACGGTACCATGAAGCCCAGCCGAAACAAGAACGGCCGGATCAAGTTCGGCACCGAGTCAAACGGCGGTTTTCGGAACATCACGATCTCGAACTGCACGTTTCGTGAGTGTCGCGGCCTCGCCCTCGAACAAGTCGACGGCGGGATCATGGAGAACATCAGCATCTCCAACCTGACCATGATGAATGTCGATGATTATCCGATTTACATCACGCTCGGCCGCCGCAATCGGGGACCCGACAGCGTTACGCTGGGTACCGCCAGGAATATTATGATCTCAAACGTGATCGCCACCGGAATTGATTCAATGAGCGGAATCCACATCACAGGTCTTCCGGAACGTCCTGTCGAGAACGTCCGGCTGGAAGGAGTCTGGCTTTCGTTCAGAGGAGGGGGCACAACAGAAGACGCGAAACGCGTTCCCCCGGAGCTGGATAAAGGATATCCCGAGCCGAGGCGAATCGGTGTCACCCCCGGCTACGGCCTCTTCGCCCGCCACGTGAAAGGTCTCGAGCTTTCAGATATCCGCTTCGATCTGGAAAGGGAAGATCAGCGTCACGCAATTGTCTGCATCGACGTTGACGGGTTGGAGATCGACAATCTCAAAGCGGCCGTTGCTCCGGGTGTCTCCCCTGCAAGGTTTGAAGAAGTCAGGGGATTGGTGATTCGAAATTCTCCGTTACTCAAATGAAAGAACAATTGAGTGATTCACAATTCTTCGAAGACACGAGACTGGTCACTATCCCACTTATCTCGCCAAGACGGCGTGTGGAGACACCATGAACATGATCCTTTGGTTGTTGCCGCTGATTGCTCTGCTCTCAGCTCCGGATAAACCCGTCCGGGAAAATACTATTCTCTCGGTAGACTATCGCAACCTTATCTCGCGCGCGGACCTGAGGTACTCGTCGCCTGCATCGCGCAGCGAGGAAGGCATGCCGATCGGCAACGGGCGAACAGGAAGCCTTGTGTGGACGACTCCCTCCGCTCTCAAATTCCAGATGAACCGTGTCGATGTGTTTTCATCGGATGCAACGTCAGTCAGCTTTCCGAGAGCCGACAGCGACTACGGAAGCAGCTGCGGATACGTCGATATTAATGTCGTCGATGCTGGTGACGATGTCTTCGAAGGAAAAACATTCAAGCAGCACCTTTCGTTGTATGACGGGCTTATGACCATCGCCGGCAAGGGTGTCAAGGCGCGGCTCTTCGCCTGGCACGACAAAGATGTGATTGCCATCGAGATCGACGATCAGCGGAGAACACCTTCAGCGATCAACATTGACCTCAGGATGCTCCGGTATGCGATAGAGTGTATTTATGATAAGAGCTATGAGCTCGCGAGAACGCACACCGTCGTGATACAAACGGCTGAACACACTGCGACGTCGCAATTGCACATCAAAGGCGGCCGCATCATGCTGACACAGCAGTACCGCGAGAGACAATACTACAATGCCTCGGCCCTCGCCCTCCAGGTCGTCGGTAGAAAATCGAAGGCAAGATATCTCAATGAGTCAACGGTTCAGCTTTCCGCCGAGGCGCGCGTGGGAAAATTCACGATTCTCATCGCGAGTGCGGCGACATTTGACGACAAACAAAACGTGGGAGAGATTGCCCTTGCACAGCTGGAAGGCGCAGCGCGAAAAACGTTTGCACGTCTTGCCGATGAAACCGCGGCCTGGTGGCATGACTTCTGGTCGAGAGGGTTCGTCCATCTGCATAGCAGGGACGGCCAAGCCGATTTCGTCGAGCAACACTACACGTATTTTCTTTATCTCATGGGGTCGACGTCAAGAGGTGCTTACCCGCCGCGGTTCGGAGGGCTCCTTTTCAATACAACCGGTGACATGCGACGATGGGGGTCCCAGTACTGGTGGGCAAACACCAATGCCTACTACAGCAACCTCATGCCTTCAAACCGAATGGAGTTGATGGACCCGATGTTCTCGATGTACAGCGGGATGTTCGAATCGTGTGCGACCGCCGCCCGGCAACAGTGGGGCTCCCAGGGTATCTGGATACCGGAAATCGTGGCGTTCAACGGCCTGGAGAAGCTCCCTGATGATATTGCCGCGGAACTGCAGGATCTCATGCTCGTGCGCAAACCGTATGAAAGCCATTCCGCCGCATTCCAGTGGTTCATTGAAACGAAGAATCGTCACAACTCGCGGTGGAATTTTCTTGCTGACGGCCATTGGGATCATGGTCACTGGGTCGTCCCGACCAAAGCATCATTCCAACCGCAACGCTTCGCATCCCCGGATGTTGTGAACGGCATCTTCGGCCATTGTACGCACATCTTCAGCTCCGGCGCCCGCATCGCGAATCTCTTCTGGCAACGCTATGAGTTTACCAAAGACATGGACTGGTTGAGGAATCGCGCCTATCCGATGATCAAAGGAGCAGCAGAGTTCTATCGGAATTTCCCGAACCTAACAAAAGAGGCGGACGGGAAATTCCATATTCTCCACGTGAATAACGGGGAAGGAGCCTGGAATGGCTCTGATAGTCCGAACGAGGTTTCGACCATGCATATGATATTCCCGCTGGCAATTCGCGCCGCTGAGGTCCTTGGCTTCGATGCCGACCTTCGACCGCTCTGGAAGGAAATCAAAGACAATCTCGTTCAATTGCCCGAGCGCCCCCGGAGGATGGGAGGAAGTCGTGGTGGTTACGGCGCATTCGTCTATGGCGGGGGGGGGGGGAACG
>DOWV01000218.1:0-5226 GCA_003519375.1 Bacteroidota bacterium | reverse complement strand
GGGGCAGGGGCAATCGAGCCCCTCGGATCAGAGCCGGAACTCAAGAGTATGTTCCTCAACTTCAATCGACTCGCCTCTTTCATAGACAGCGTTGGCATAGGCGGACCTCAGATTTTCCGCAACCGGATGCGTCTGCGAGAAGGACCGGGCGCCATCGATGCAGAGCATATCGGCGGATTGACGTCGGGCATTCACTCGTCTCTGCTGGGTAACGCCTCTGTCAATCCGGGTTCCGATCCGGTCATACAGGTGTTTCCTTCGTGGCCGAAGGATTGGGATGTGGACTATTCACTCCTGGCCCGTGGAGGATTCCTCGTCACCTCGTCGCAGAAAAAAGGCCAGGTGGAGTTTGTGGCTCTGCAATCGCGGCTCGGAGGAGAATGCCGCATACAGAATCCGTGGGGTGATGCTGAGGTGAACCTCTACCGCAACGGAACAAAGGGAGAAAGTGTCGGTGGGACCGTTCTGAGGTTTGCGACAGCGAAGGATGAAACGGTCGTTGCCGTCCGGACGGGAACAAAACCAGACCAATACAAAAGAACAATTCTCCACTGAGCAAATTCGGAGCGGGAAATGAAGAAACTGAACAGACATCTCTGGCTTTCCCTCACAATTGTATTCGTCGCCCTTTGTGCCGGGTGCGCACACCTTGGGCAAACTTCGAATCAGGCGGTCGATTTCGGTTCGTGGCCTGCCGGGTGCTCACCGCAGGAGATCGGGAAACGGGTGGCCGAGCGCTTTGTTGCGAGTCCATTTGGAAACTTCGGGAGAGCGACGCCGCCGAAATCGATCACGTATCCTGAAACCTGCACCTGGTACGGCTCTCTCACGTTTGCACAGCTCAGCGGCAACAAAGAACTGCTGGCGAAACTCGTCGGCCGTTTCGAGCCGATGCTGAACGAGAGAAAGGATCTGATTCCTGTCCCCGATCATGTCGATCTGACGGTGTTCGCCGCAGTGCCTCTTGAGCTCTACATCCAGACCAACGACGGTCGCTATCTCGCCATCGGGAAGGACATGGCGGACAAACAATGGAGTGAGCCATTCGGCCAGCGGGCGAATGATGAATCGTGGGCGAACTACAGGAAAGGGCTCACGTGGCAGACGCGCATGTGGATCGATGACATGTTCATGATCACGGCTGCTCAGGCACAGGCCTATCGTGCGACCGGCGATCGAACGTATATCGATCGCGCCGCGAAGGAAATGGTGGTTTACCTCGACCGGTTGCAGCAGCCGAACGGGCTGTTTTATCACGCCCCCGATGTCCCCTTCTTCTGGGGCCGGGGAAACGGATGGATGGCGGCAGGCATGAGTGAATTACTCCGGTCGGTTCCTGCTGATCACCCTGATCGTGCAAGGATCTTGAAGGGCTACGAGACGATGATGGCCTCGCTGCTGAAATTTCAGGGAGAAGATGGAATGTGGCGCCAGTTGATTGATCACCCGGAATCGTGGCAGGAGACTTCCTGCACGGGGATGTTCACGTTCGCATTTATCACCGGAGTCAAGAACGGCTGGCTCGGAGAGGCGACGTACGGCCCCGCCGCCCGTAAAGCCTGGCTCGCGCTGATCAAGTACATCGACGCGAACGCTGACATTCGCGAAGTCTGCGAAGGGACGAACAAGAAAAACGACTTGCAGTACTACCTGGATCGCAAGCGGAATGTCGGCGACTTCCATGGTCAGGCGCCGGTGCTGTGGTGTGCCTCGGCACTGCTGCGTTAAACATTCAGAAAATCGAATATGGTGCAGAATGAAATCACGATGGCTGACGAAGTGGAATATTTTTCCGGTTCTTGTTGCGCTGTCTTTGTGTCATCCGCAATCCGGCAGAGATCCCGCGGTCGACAACCGTTCAAACCCTTCCGGCTGGAACGATTATCTCTATGTGTCGCTCGATGCGGAGCGAAGCATAGCGGTCTACAAGATTGATACAGTGAAGGGAGAGCTCGCGTTCAGCAGGAAATTCATTGTGAGCGGCGAACCGGGATCGCTTGCTGTTGATCCAACGAAGAGCTTTCTTTATGCCGCCATTCGGTCGTCCAACAGCATTTCATCCTTCCGCATCAATAGACGAAACGGTGACCTGACGCCCATCAACTCCATTCGAGCGGCGGGCAATCCGGTATTTGTCGGTACCGACAGAACAGGCAAATTCCTTCTGACAGCGTATTTCGCAGACAGCAAAGCTGCAATATATTCCGTACGTGAGGATGGGGGACTTCAAGACAGCGCCGTGCAAGTACTTGACACAGAAAAGAACGCTCACGCCATCCAGACCGATCCCTCAAACCGATTTCTATTCATTCCATGCAGAACGGGAGAGGCAATTCAGCATTTCAGGTTCAACTCCGAGAACGGGACTTTGTCGGCGAACGTACCAGACCGAACTCTTACGCCGCCAAAGACCGGCCCCCGACATTTCGCGTTTCACCCGTCTCTGAACTTCGTCTATTTCGTCAATGAATTCGGGAACAGGGTAACGGCGTATCGCCTTGGGAAGGAAGACGGAAGCCTCTCCGCATTTCAGACGCTTTCTTCACTCCCTGCTGAATTTGCAGGCGCAAGCTCGGGTGCCGATATCCATATCACGCCGGACGGCAGATTTCTCTATGCCTCCAACCGGGGACACGAGAGCATTGCAGCTTTTTCACTGGATGCGACGAGCGGACAAATGACCTCTATCGGGGTGTTCCAAACCGAGAAGACTCCCCGTTCGTTCGCGATTGATCCGAGCGGGAGGTTCCTCTACGCCGCCGGTCAGGGGTCAGGGCAAATCGCCGCTTATCGCATTGACGGGGAAACCGGAGAGCTAATCCCGCTCACGATATATGAAGCGGGAAAAAATCCGGTCTGGATTCAGACAATCCGGCTATCACTTGAAGAATGAAAACATCTGAAGGTGAAATACCATGAGACGCAATGCTTTGTTTGTCCTCGTACTGTTCTTTATCGGTGTTCTTCACGCCGACGACACGAAATGGTATACGGAGGGTAACTTCGTCCCTGCGAAACGACTGATGGTGAAGATCGTGAACACGCTCGACATCGAGCGCATGAACTGCCCGGTGGTCATCACGAGAGAACAATTCCCCGTCAAAAAGCTCCACGAAATGTGGGTCACAATCGTCGATCCTTCACTCCCTTCAAAACCCGAGCCGACGAAGGAGGAATTCGCATTTGCCGGAGGTCACGGCATCCGGAAGGAAACAAACGGTCATCAGATCTTTTATCAATTGGATGATCTCGACAAAGACGGAATCTGGGACGAGCTTTTCTTCCAGACGAATCTGCGTCCGCGTGAAACCAAGACTCTGTATATCTATTTCGGATTTTCCGGACGTGGTTGGAACGAACACGGTACCCATGCCACCATCGGGAGTTACTGCCGACACATCATCCCTTGGTGGGAATCAGCCAACATCGGCTGGAAGCTATGGTTTCCGACAAGCGTCGACATGTACGGTAAACGCAAGCCGATCCTGATGTCGGAAGAAATGTGCATACACAACTATTGCGGATATTACGGTGTTCCGAAGGTGAATTTTGACTATGGATCAGACGTCATGGGTGTAGGTGGGTCGTTCGGTGCAGGGGGTATAGGACTTTTTGAATTGCCGGCCAGGCCCGATTCGATCTCCATTCCCCGCTTTACACCGGTCGAGGGGCCAAAGATCTCCGAGCGCAATTTCAACGAAGACCAATTGACGGACACCCGCTACGCGTTCGACGTTGTCGTGAACGGACCTGTGCGAAGTATGATCCGGGTGAAGACGATGAACTGGAGCACGGGCAACGGTTTCTACGAGTTGGAACAGTTCTATACGGCCTACACGAACCAAAGCTACTCTACCTGCAGGGTCAAGTACACGAGATTTGATCCCGCAGTGACGGGCGTCGAGTTTTGCTGCGGCATTAAGGCAAACACTCTGGAATCGGAAAACGTGGTCGATAAAGGGATCGCGATCCGAACGGGTGTTGAAATGGTGGCTGACCCCGACGACGATACGGGTCAGAAAGCACATCGAGTGGAATTTGTCGGATCAGCGCTCGTCGTGAAAGATGTCTACAAACCACAATACGTACGGGTGCGGTCTCTGGGCGACAATCATACGTTTCGCATCCCGGTCACGACGGATCGGACGTTTGAGTATCTTATTGCCGGAGCATGGAGTGAGGGAGTAGTCTACAATACACCCGAGTCTTTCAAGCAGTACGTTCAGAAGACTGCGCTCGAATACAACAATCCTGTTGCGGTCGAGTTTGGAGAACTTGAACAGAAATGACACCCACGGAATCTTACGATGAAGAAAGGTCAAAGCCATGAACAGAAGTCTTTCCTCCTGCAGGCGATTATTCACCGGAACTCCCGGAGTTCGATATGTGCTCGTGGGATTCATGATCATCGTCGGAACACTCAATGTGTGGTCACAAAATCCGGCTCAGGATGCCAAAATGAAATGGTTCCGTGAAGCGAAGTTCGGCTTGTTCATTCACTGGGGGCTCTATGCTATCCCGGCAGGCGAGTGGAAGGGACAGCGGATTGCGGGGATAGGTGAGTGGATTATGAACCGTGCGAAAATTCCGGTGAAGGAGTACGAACAGCTCGCTGCACAATTCAATCCTGTGAAATTCAACGCGGACGAAATCGTGAAACTCGCTGAAGATGCAGGGATGAAGTACATCGTCATCACAAGCAAGCACCATGACGGATTCGCGCTCTACCGGTCGAAGGTCAGCAGGTACAACGTGGTCGATGCAACTCCCTTCAAACGTGATATAGTCAAAGAACTCGCCGACGCATGTGCGAAGCGCGGGATGAGGCTAGGATTCTACTACTCGCAGGCACAAGACTGGCATGAACCGAACGGCGCGGGGAATACCTGGGATTTCGGTCCCGATTCGTTAAAGGACTTCGACCAGTATCTGCGCGACAAAGCAGAGCCACAAGTGAAGGAGATCCTTACGGATTACGGGCCGGTCTGCCTGATCTGGTTCGACACGCCGCGCATGATGACCAAAGAACGGTCCCAACGATTCGTCGACATTCTCCGCACACTCCAACCGAGCTGCCTGATCGACGGGCGGCTCGGAACTGCTGGCGATTACCGCTCGATGGGCGACAACCGAATCCCGAACGAGGTTGTCCGGGAGGACTGGGAAGTGCCCGCGACGCTCAACGACACGTGGGGATTCAAAAGCTACGACGAGAACTGGAAAACG
>DOWV01000109.1:12888-13050 GCA_003519375.1 Bacteroidota bacterium | reverse complement strand
TTCCGGTTGCGACGACGATCCGCTGAACCTCGGAATCCGGGAAGGTGTGTACACCGGGGTGTTCACGATCCGCCAAAGCGATGGGACTGAACAATCGTTCTGACGTTTCAACATTCATGAAGCGTAGAGTAAATCGGGTGGAGAAACACTGAGGATTCTCGA
>DOWV01000109.1:5018-12720 GCA_003519375.1 Bacteroidota bacterium | reverse complement strand
GAAACACTGAGGATTCTCGATTCTGAGTGGAGCCGTGATGCCAATTGGGTGTGTGAGCAAAGATCACAAACAGAAGGCTGGGTCAGGGTTGTCGGAGAACTGTTTGGTCAACGACTTTTATCGATTCACTCTCACGTGAATGCCGGACACGACATCAAACCAGGTCACAAACGGCTCTTTGCATGGATCGGGTTGATCTGCCTGTTATTGATAATTCCGGTCAAGGCGATGCGCTTCATCCATGGCCCGACGGCGGACACGCTGCTCATGGGAATCGCACCAAGCGTGCTGGGACCCGCAGGTTTGTTCTTTCTGATTTCTTCAAGTTTCGGTAGATTGTCGCAACTCTCATTACTGCAGGTAGCAATGGTCACGGCTGTGATTGCTTCGGGGCTGGAGTTCGTTCAGCTTCTTCCGCGGCCCGGGTTTTTGGCGGCTGTATATTATACGTTCGATTGGCTTGATATTTTAGCGGGCCTTCTCAGTGTCTCTGTAAGCTGCCTTGTCGCATTCGTTGTCACGAAAGAATAGTGTTTTGCATTTATTCATGAGTCTCTGAGCGGAGATCGTCAGATGCCGCAAATTCTTCAGAACCATTACGTGCTGGCCGTTCACGACCTCGCGAAGTCATCAAAGTTTTTCACAGACCTGGGCTTCAGCGTAATTTCTGAGCCGACGGGCTGGGTGTTCGTCGAAAAGGAAAATTGCGTGGTCATGCTTGGAGAATGCAAGGATGCGTTGCCTCCGGTCGAGCTGGGAGATCACAGCTATTTCGGATATCTGCGCGTCGACGATGTCGACACGTACTATCGGGAAATCACGGCGCAGGGAGTGACAATCAAGTCGCCCATCGAGACCAAGCCATGGAACATGCGCGAGTTCGGCGTTGAATCGCCCGAAGGGCACAGGCTCACTATCGGTCAGTGGGTCGGAGGGGAATGACGCGTCTCTGAAGTGGTTGTCACGACACAAAGCGAGCTCTCTCATCACCGGAAGGGATCACACCAACATGCCAGATGAGATAGAAGTTCTTTTCATGTCCGGGTTCGGTCCGATTGTTCGGGACGATACCGAAAGTCAGAAATTGTATTTGGAAACTTTTCGATTGCCGCTGAAGAAGGAAGAAAACAATTACTGCCATACGGACCAGCTCGCGGGCGTGAAGTATTTCGCTCTCTGGCCCTTGTCCGGGGTTGCCGAATCATGCTTCGGCGTGAAGAGCTGGCCGAAGGAAATCCCTGTGCCCCAGGCATCTCTCGAATTCGAGGTGCAAGACGTCGGAGCGGCAACCAACGCGCTGAAGGCGAAAGGGTACCGGCTTCTTGTCTCAAACCACACAGAGCCGTGGGGACAGGTCGTTACCCGGTTCCTTAGTCCGGAAGGGATCCTCGTCGGGTTGACATATACACCGTGGCTGCGCACTGAAGAGAAGAAGTGAACATTTGCCGACTCTTCAGAAGCCGTGATCAGACGATGCTGACATCATTCGATTGATTGAGATCACTGGCAAGGATTGTCACAATGCACATCATCGATTTGGACGAACAACGATTGCCTCTTTACTTCGCCTGCCTCGAAGATTGGTCGAGTGAAATCAAAGAAGCGGGGTGCCATAAGGAAGTGTGGTACCACAGGATGAAACAGAAAGGCCTTCGGGTCAAGCTCGCCCTGGACGATCACGGTACTGTCGGCGGCATGATTCAGTATGTGCCGATCGAATACTCCATGGTTGAGGGCACCGACCTGTACTTCATCAACTGCATCTGGGTTCACGGCCACAAGGAGGGGAGGGGCAACTTCCAGGGAAAAGGAATGGGAAGAGCTCTTCTTCTGGCCGCTGAAGCAGATGCGCAATCACTCGGCGCCAGGGGAATCGCCGCATGGGGACTCATTCTCCCTTTCTGGATGCGTGCCGGCTGGTACAAGAAACACGGTTACCGCGTCGCTGACCGCCAGGGCATTGCGGCCCTTGTTTGGAAGCCGTTTACTTCCGACGCCGTTCCACCGAAATGGATCCCCCAAAAGGCAAAACCTCCCCTGGAGCCGGACAAAGTTACCGTGACGGCTTTCTGCAGCGGTTGGTGCACGGCGCAGAATATGGTCCTGGAGCGCGCGAAGCGCGCGGCAAGCGATCCAGTCTTCTCGGGCAAAGTGGTTTTCCGGGAAGTCGACACGTTCGACCGTAGCGATTTTCTCCGGTGCGGTATCTCCGATGCACTCTTCATCAACGGGAAGGAAGTCCGGACGGGTCCTCCTCCTTCCTACGATAAAATATGGAAGCTCATAAACAAGCAAGCAGGGAAAATCAGAATGCCGGGTACGGGCAGCGGGATTTGACAAACAGACCCGGGAACGGCAGCCTGAACTTCATGCGCACCGTCATCTCGCTTTGCCTCTTCGGCCTGACTGCGTGCGATTCGGGAATCGATTCATCTGAAGGTCCTCAGTTCGCGATCTATCGTCTCAGGGACGCCAAGCTGTTTGCGTCTCAACTCTGGGATGAACCGCTTGAGAACCTCGTCCTGGCTGACACTCCGCTGGTGGCTCTCGAGGACGTGACATCGTATCGCTGGCAAACGCACGAATTCAAAGTCACGGCGGCAGCCGACTCTCAGTTGGCCGCAATCAGCACGACTCTCGGTCCGGTCGGGGGAATTCCCTTTGTTGTCACGGTGGGGAACGAGAGAATCTATCTTGGAGCATTCTGGTATCCACATTCATCCCTCGTACCGCAAGTGCCGTATATCGACGTCATGCTTGATCCACATCGAATCTGCCAACGGTGGGGTGGTCAGGGCGGCGAAGACAAGAGAAACGATCCGCGCATCTACCTTGCTCTGAAAAATGCCCGCGTATTGATCGAATGAAATCAAGCTATGTTCGATGTTGTAGCTAGTGCCGATCCTAAAAAGAAATACTGTATTCCTGATCGTTATTGTTTCTACCGCAGAGCCGCAGAGATCGCAGAGGTACGCAGAGTTTGTTGAGCTTCTTCCTCTGCGATTCTCGGCGACCTCCGCGTCTCCGCGATCAAAACCACAAGAAGATTTATTTGGAATGGCACGAGCTCTTGGGGGATTTTCCATCATTCAACCATGGCCGGTAGTTCCATGAACCAGAGATTCCCTGTCCTGTTCGGTGCGGCGTATCTGACCCTCTTTTGCTTCAACGATGCGTGCGGCCAGGATGATCTTCGCATCTGGCAGGATTTTATTGGCCGGCTGAAGGCTGGAACGATGACAACCGAGCAGATCCGCCCTCTCGCAGAGCTTGGTGACCGGTACAAGCCTGTACTGCTTGGCTATCTCGACTCTGTGAGGGCTCAAGCATCACCGGATGACTGGGCTGCTCAGCCCGAGATCATTCGTGTGGAGGATCGCATCCAGTACATCGTTCCGTGGACCGCCAACCGTCAAAAAGTCACCTATTGTTTTTCTCTTCTCTCAGAAGGCGCCCGGTGGTACTTCCAGCATCTCGAATCCATCTTCATAAGGCTTGATACGGTCGCCAATTTGCCCGCAACGAAGTTTCCCGATATTGCCGAACACATGAAGCTTTGGGCGCGCGAGGAAATGTACTGGTCCTTCGTTGTTCTCAATGTCTATCTTCCGGTTGCCAGGGAGCGGGGCAAGAATGCAGCGCTGAATATGCTCAGGGATGGCGGGGGCTACTTCGTCGGAGCACGCACCTGGGTGCCGTTTGTTCCTCCTCACAAAGCTTTTGTTCTCTATCTTTGCTGGGAGCAGGCGAACCTCCGAGGCAACGAGGTGACGCTTTTGAAGCTGGAGGAGAGTGAGGCAATCGTGCGCCTGAACACGCACTTCTTCGCGCTCTATTCTGTAGCAGCTCACATGAAACCGGTCATTTCTCTTGACGATTATAAGCAGATATTCGAGACCATATGGCAGGATCGTGCATCAAATGCCGGCTGGCTTCTCAACATCCAATATTCTCCCGCCTATGAGGCGACCTTTCACCTGACAAGAAAGAATTGATGCCACTACGGCCCGCGAACATGCCGGCCGTAAGCTCCGATTGCCGGGGGCTGTGTGACATGAAGCGCCGACGGAGTTCTTGAATCGATGATCTGAATCCTTGAGGATAGAGACATGCATACGATCGATCAAAGAATGCTTGGAGTTCTTATCGTGCTCCTGCTCGCAGTTCTCGTCGCCGTGAAACGAATCGCGACAGGCTCGATACTGGAAAAACCAACGGGCGGTCTGCTGCTCTGGCTTGTCAACATTTTCAATCTCTTCTTCTTGCTGATCGCGAATCCGCTCGCAGCAATCCTCCTTCTTGCCGGGCGAATCGAAGGCGTCGATCCCACTTCCGTTGAGATCACTTCAGGGTGGCTTTTGATCGTTGTCGAGATGGGGGGATTGGTCATCTATCTCAAGGGCTTTCTTCTGATGGGGTGGTCGTTAATCGCATTGGGGCGCAACTATCAGCTTGGGGGAAGCGATCCCCGGAGCGGTGATACCATCGTCATTCGTGGTCCCTACGCGTTCATTCGCCACCCTATGTACACGGCTGCTCTCTGCATTGCCTTCGGCCTCGCGTGCCTTACTCAGTCGCTGGCATGCCTGGGCGCGTTTGCGGTCTATGTCGTGCTGATTCTTCTTCTCATTCCCGTCGAGGAGGAAAGCCTGCTGCGTGCCTACGGCGGGCAGTATGCTGCCTATCAAAAGAAATCCGAAAAACTCATCCCATTTGTCTTCTAGGTACGACACTTCTTTTGCGCTAAAAGTGGATATTGATCATCAAACCACGGAAACCGGTTCTTGAGGTAGCTTTTAGCCAGGAACCGGAGAGAGGTAACTGAATGATGCCCAAAATCTTCAAATCTATGAACGGAATGAACATCATCGGGCAGGGCGGGAAAATAATGCTCTCCGCCTTTCCGTTCCTCATCGGTGCCGTCGCTATTCACATTTCTGCGCCTCAACTTGCCTCATTGCCGGCAGCGCTGGATTTCGTCAAGCCGGTTGGGTATATTCTGATGCTACCGGGGACCGTGCTCTGGCTGACTGCCGTTGTGCAACTCTTGACTGAATTTCCCAAGGGGAATCTCATTACGACCGGTGCGTACGGCGTCTGCCGGAATCCGATCTATTCCAGTTTCATACTTTTCATTCTCCCGGGTATATCGATACTGACATTTACCTGGGTCTATTTTGCGGCGGCGGCCTTCCTGTTTGTCGCGGTCCTGATATTCATCGGGAAAGAGGAACGCCAGCTCGAGAGTGTGTTTGGCGAGGCGTATGCGAACTACAGGTCCAGGGTCGACAGAATTCTGCCGTTTGTCAGGCCCCTGATGTGAGAGCAGGCAACCGGACCGCGAGGGACGGCGGTGGGCTCGGCGGGAATACGGTCCGCACCGCGACGGCGGTACACCAACGATAGCTCAAGGACATCAGATGAAGAATGTATTGCTTGTCGAAGACGAAGAAGAGCTTACCGCAATCGTTGGCGTCGTTTTTGAGGAGGAAGGGTATGAGGTGCGGAAATCGAATTCGGCGGAAGCGGCTCTTGAGCTTTGTCAGAGCTATCGGCCCGACATCATCATTTGTGATGTGAAGATGGGAAAGATGGACGGCTTCATGCTTCTGGAGAAACTCAAAGCAGCGGAGAGGTTGAAAGATGTTCCGTTCATCTTTCTTACGGCATTTGATGAATCGCAGGCCAGGAAGAAAGGGCTGAACCTGGGTGCTGTGGCGTACATTGCCAAACCGTTCGACATAGAAGATCTTCTGAAGACTGTCCGCAATCTGGTTCCTCCCGCGTGAGAGTAGGTGAGCAATCGCAGAACCGCCGTCACCGCTCTTGTGCATGATGCCCCCCTCCTCGTTTCTGCTGATTCTCGAGCCACCTTTTGAAATTCCCGGACAATCGGATGTGCCGCGGGGGGCCCCGATGGTCAGGCGCATCCGAACCCGGCATGCTGACAGAGAGTCACATTCTGATCTGAGCGAAACGCGCCTTGTGCAGAGCCGCATAATCCACAGCATTATTCACGCAGGTCTGAAGGATCGGTATTCCCTTGCCGGACTGCAAGTAGAGCGGAGGGGTTGCTCATGCTTTTGACCTCCCCTTCCGCCTCCTTCAAGAGGGAGGGGAGGGTTCGTGGTTCAGTCGTTGTGCTTGCTCGAGTTGAATGTGCAAATGAATTGAGGGGCACGGGGCAAGAGCTGCTTCCCACAGATCCCCTCCCAAAGAAGAGGGGAGACCTTTAAGGCGTGGTGGTGACCGACGTGCGACCTGACTTCTCCTTCCTCTAAGATTTCATCGTTTCTTCAATCATGCAGATTCTCAAGGACAACCAATGAACCTTCCATTTACAGTTGATCAGTTCCTCTCAGTATTCGAGCAGTACAACAATTCCGTTTGGCCGATGCAGATAGTCCTCAATTTCCTCGGACTGGCGGCGATCTCGTTCGCCATCAGGCGGTTTGACTTCTCAAACAAGATCATCTCGGCAATTCTCGCTTTCTTGTGGCTCTGGATCGGTCTGGTCTATCACATTGCGTTTTTTTCTTCGATCAATCCCGCGGCTTACGCGTTCGGCGCGCTCAACATCGCGCAGGGTATCGTGTTTTTTCTGTACGGCGTCGCCAAACCAAAACTCTCATTTGGTTACCGCGCGAACTTCTACGGCATCATGGGCTTGATTCTTGTGATTTATGCGATGCTTCTCTACCCGATGCTCGGCCATGTTCTTGGTCATGTCTATCCCAAGGCTCCGACGTTCGGCGTGCCGTGTCCGACCACCATCTTCACCTTCGGACTCCTGCTTTGGACAAATTCGAAGGTCTCCAAAGCGGTTCTCATCATTCCCTTTGTCTGGTCCCTCGTCGGATTTACGGCCACATTCAAACTTGGCATTCTCGAAGACACGGGATTGCTGGTTGCCGGTCTTGTCGGTGTTGCCCTGATCATCATCCGTGACAAGCCCGCTCATACACCGGAAGTCAGGAACGTCGCCTAGCATCGGACGGCCCGCGCCGGACTCAGCGCTCTGCCAATGCGGCGCTGGTGGAAGCGCGTGTTGGATAACGAGTCAGCTCCTTCTACTTTCTACTTTGTCGCCGATCGCGACAGAATGATCTACTCCGTCATGGAGCGGGCCGTTCATGATTCGTACCGGCGCCTCGACGAGATTCCGGCAAAACTCATAACTCTCGATAAAGGACAATAGCATGACAGAAGCAAAACGACTCAAAGCAGACGACAACGACACGAACAACGATCCCGTGGTGGTGGAGCGGACGTATAATGCTACATTAGCGGCACTGTGGCGCGCGATCACCGATAAGCAGGAGATGAAGAAGTGGTATTTTGACCTTGCGGAATTCAGACCGGAGGTCGGGTTTGAATTCAGATTCATGGGAGGTACCGAACAAAAGCAATACCTGCATATTTGCAGGATCGAAGAAGTGATTCCTTTCAAGAAGCTCAGGCATAGCTGGCGCTATGATGGTTATGACGGCATTTCATACGTGACGTTTGAGCTTTTTGAGGAAGGGAGCAAGGCAAGGGTGAGATTAACACACGAAGGATTAGAATCCTTCCCGAAGAGCAACCCGGACCTGGCAAGAAAGAACTTCCTCGAAGGTTGGACGGCAATTATCGGATCGTCACTAAAGGAATTTGTGGAGGCGAAGCACTAGCTGACCTGAACTCCAAACTGAAAACTTGAAAC
>DOWV01000109.1:4431-4915 GCA_003519375.1 Bacteroidota bacterium | reverse complement strand
AAACTTGAAACCCGAAACTCTCGACATCCGTGAAACGCTCGACAAGATTTACACCGCCGAGTCGCGTCGGATTCTTGCCTCGCTGATCCGCCTGCTCGGCGACTTCGACCTTGCCGAGGACGCTCTCCACGATGCATTCGCAATCGCGGCAGAGCAATGGCCGCGCGACGGCGTACCCGCCAACCCGCGGGCATGGCTCGTCTCAACCGGCCGCTTCAAGGCAATCGACAGCATCCGCCGAAGCGCACGGGTGGATTCATCTCCGGAGCAACTCGAAGACCGGCTTGCGGCCGACACTGCCGACCCTCATGCCCAGATCGACAACGGAATCGAAGACGATGAGCTCCGGCTGATCTTCACCTGCTGTCATCCGGCATTGGCGCCGGAGGCCCGTGTTGCCCTGACATTGCGGGAGGTCTGCGACCTCACGACCGAAGAGATTGCCCGCGCGTTCCTGACGACTCCACCAACTCTTGCCCAGCGC
>DOWV01000109.1:1779-4270 GCA_003519375.1 Bacteroidota bacterium | reverse complement strand
CAGGCTGAATTACCCGAGCGATTGAATGCGGTGCTCCAGGTCGTCTACCTTGTATTCAACGAGGGGTATTCTGCGACGTCCGGAGAGTCGGTGACACGCGCCGACCTGTCGGGGGAGGCGATTCGCCTCGGCCGCCTTCTTCTGCAATTACTCCCCGAGCCGGAGGTGATGGGACTTCTAGCCCTGATGCTGCTCCAGGAATCGCGCCGCGTTGCTCGTAACACGGCAGACGGAAACCTGGTCTTGCTGGAGGACCAGGACCGCTCGCTCTGGAACTTGGAACAAATCAAGGAAGGGATTGCGCTGGTCGAGCAGGCGCTCTCCACGAGGAGATTCGGCCCGTACACCGTGCAGGCTGCAATTGCTGCCGTGCACGCAGAGGCGCCGAACACCGCTGAGACTGATTGGGCGGAGATCGCCGGCCTGTACGATATCCTGCTGCGTATGGAACAGTCGCCGGTGATCGAGTTGAACCGCGCCGTGGCGGTGGCAATGCGCGACGGACCTCAGGCCGGCCTGGAAATCATCGATGCCATCATCGCACGCGGAGACCTTGCCGATTACCACCTGGCGCACTCAGCTCGCGCGGAGTTGTGTCGACGATTGGGAAAAACGGCGGAGGCGCGGGCATCGTTTGAACGGGCCCTGGAGTTGACGCAGCAGGAGCCTGAGAGGAGGTTTCTGGAGCGAAGACTGCGAGAAATGCAATAAAACTACGAATTCCCCCGAGAAACCCTTCGTTTCAATCGTATCCTGATTATTCCTGCCTTTCCCATACGTCCGAAGAAATAGTTGAAAACTCCTGTCGATTTCCATCCTCTCCAAACGACTATCTCTTGAAGCCACAATTCACAGGGTAATTTGAGAACGGGGAACTGTGGACGGTCCGAAATGACTATATATCAAGAGGACGGCCGGTTCCCGATTAATAAGGAGACACAACCATGCGATTTATGATGCTTATGATCCCCAGTGTCTATCAGGGCAAAAACGGCGAGAAAGCCGGCGCCGACTTCACGCCGCCCGCGGATGCTGTCGAAAAAATGATGAAATACAACGAGAAGCTGGCCAAAGCCGGGGCGCTCATTTCTCTCGACGGACTTCATTCCCCCGCAACGGCAGCTCGCGTCTCATTCTCCGGGGGGAAGTCAAGTGTGACCGACGGCCCGTTCGCGGAGTCGAAGGAAATTCTCGGCGGATACTGGATCATTCAGGCAAAGTCGAGACAAGAAGCCATCCAGTGGGCCGAGGAGGTTCCCGCGGCGGATGGCGATACGATCGAGATAAGGCAAATATTCGATCTGTCAGACTTCCCGGAGGATGTACAAAAGGCTGCAGACAGTGCAATAGTGAAGGAGCAGGTAAGAAAACACAAGAGCTCATGACAAATTCGAAACACTAAATCCGAAATACGAAGAAAGCCTCAAATTCGAAAATCGAAATGAGACACCAAGGTTTGGATTTCGAGAATTCGCATTTCGGATTTGTTTCGAACTTCGGATTTGGACACCTGCACGAATCCATCTACGACGGGAAAACCTATGAAATATATCTGCCTGGGTTACTTCGAAGAAAACATGTGGTATGGGATGTCAGCGGCTGATCAGAAGAACTTCATTGATGAATGTACGGCGTACGACAAGGATCTGTGGAAGAACGGTCACGCCGTCGGAGGCGAGGCGCTGCAGAGTGTCCGGAACGCCACGACGCTGCGGCATCGGAACGGCAAAATCTCCGTCACCGACGGCCCATTCGCCGAAACGAAGGAGCAGCTCGGCGGCATCATGATACTTGAGGCCCGGGATCTGAACCACGCCATTCAACTGATGTCGAATCACCCGTCGATTCGTATGGGCACGACGTGGGAAATCCGGCCGTCCGATCAACAGATCAACGCCGTTCTGCAAGAAATTCGATAACTGCGTTTAAGGAGAATCTATGCAAAGACTCACGCCATTTCTATGGTTCGACAACCAGGCCGAAGAGGCGGCGAAATTCTACATGAAGAAAATTATCATTGCAGACCTGAAACAGGCATATGAGTCGGCCTGACAGTCTGCCGATTTACAGCAAGTGATCGGTCGGGAGAAGACAGGAGCATCCAGGTCGTCGGAACGGCGACATGGCCGTGAGCGGTATCATTGTGATACAATAATTGCAACTCGCATCCCAAACGGAAAGGACAAATCACCATGAGCGGCGTGAGAGTGTTGGTCGGGACACACAAGGGGGCGTTTATCATCACATCGGACGGGAAGCGCTCAACGTGGAACGTGAGCGAACCTTTCTTCGGGGGGTGGGAAGTTTATCACTTGAAAGGATCGCCAGTCGATCCAGATCGGCTGTACGCGTCCCAAACGAGCGGTTGGTTCGGACAGATCATTCAGCGGTCGGACGACGGGGGCAAAACATGGTTTCAGCCCGGCCTGAAGCCCGGCGAAGAAACGACGACTCCTGACGGAATGCCCAAAGCCGAAAGCAACAAGTTTGT
>DOWV01000109.1:377-1515 GCA_003519375.1 Bacteroidota bacterium | reverse complement strand
GATGCGGCGTTGTTTCGCACAACCGACGGCGGGCAGACATGGCATGAGCTCGCAGGATTGAGGGGCCACGGTACCGGTGCACAGTGGGCGCCCGGCGCCGGGGGGATGGGGCTGCATACGATTCTGCTCGACCAGAAGAATCCCGACCGCATCTACATCGCGATATCGGCCGCGGGTGTGTTCCGCACAGACGATGCAGGCAAGACGTGGAAGCCGATCAATCGCGGGCTGCGCTCACAATACATACCTGACCCGAATGCGGAAGTGGGCCATTGCGTTCACCGCATCGCCATGCATCGCTCTCGTCCGGATGTTCTCTTCATGCAGAAACACTGGGACGTCATGCGAAGCGACGATGCCGGAGAGTCGTGGCACGAGGTAAGCGGCAACCTGCCATCCGATTTCGGGTTCGTGGTTGATGTTCATGCCCACGAGCCGAATACCGTCTATGTCGTTCCGATCAAGAGCGACTCGGAGCATTTTCCGCCGGATGGAAAACTGCGCGTGTATCGCAGTCGCTCGGGCGGGAATGAGTGGGAACCGCTCACAAAGGGGCTGCCGCAACGCGATTGCTACGTCAACATCCTTCGCGACGCGATGGCTGTGGACTCGCTCGATTCGTGCGGCATCTATTTCGGCACGACGGGGGGGCAGGTTTACATGTCGCCGGACGGCGGCGACAACTGGAGCGCGATCGCGCGTGATCTTCCGGCCGCGTTGTCGGTGGAGGTTCAGACACTGCCATGATTCGTGTCGTGCTTCCATACCATCTGCAACGGCTGGCACTGTCGGGCGCCGAAGTTCAGATTGCCGTCGACGGCGCCGTTACGATAGGTTCCGTTCTCGATGCGCTTGAACTGCGCTACCCGATGCTGCGAGGGACGATTCGCGATCACGTCACGCAGCAGCGCCGTCCCTTTTTACGTTTCTTCGTGTGCGGTCAGGATCTATCTCTTGAGTCTTCGGATGTGCAGTTGCCCGGCAAAGTCGCATCTGGAGAAGAGGTATTTCTCATCCTGGGTGCGATTGCGGGCGGGTAGGTCGATGAGAATCCGGCGAAGAATTCGAGACGCTTGCAGGAAGCTGAGGCAATGTGGACTGGAGACTGCGGGTGCCAGATTACAGATTACAGATTACA
>DOWV01000109.1:0-152 GCA_003519375.1 Bacteroidota bacterium | reverse complement strand
CTACAGAATACTGATCGCTGAAAGCCGACCGCTTAACGCCGGCTGCTTATCACCCGATTGCGACCCCTCGTCCCTGCCTTGAAACCTTGAATGGCACTTTACGTAAGTAAAGTAAGCACCGGAAGAGGAGTTTCGAGTTTCAGGTTCCAAGT
>DOWV01000097.1 GCA_003519375.1 Bacteroidota bacterium | reverse complement strand
TACTTCGACGAGGTGTTGTAATGATTGATAAAACCATGATCCTCCGGTCCGCTTTCTGGAGCGGGCGACTGACCTATAGAAAATGGCGCGGAATTGTCCGTAAAGGGCCCGAGGGACACACGTGGTTTTTTGTCCAATCGTTTCTCCACCTCCCCATAGAGTGGTTGCTTAAGGAAATAAACGATGAGAAGTTTATATCAATCTGGCCCGATGTGAGGAAAGGGTTTGATAAAAATAACCCACTTGAGGCAGCATCCCTTGACGCATGGGACGCGATATGGGGCGTGATTGCCGCTGGGGATTCCCAGTATCCAGTGAGCCACGAGGTAGCTCATCTTCCGAGGATGCGCCGCGAGGTTTTAAAGACCGTTGTCTGCAACCCCGGAATAAGCATCTATGACCTTGCAAAGAGGCTACGGCGCGATTACAGCAGGGTCTTGAAAGACGTTCGTCTGCTTACCGAAATGAGCGAAATCGAGATAAGGCCTGACCCTCAGTCGAGCAGAAAAGCAAAAGGGCTTATACCGGCGCGCTCGATAAATGCCGTCCTGGCGGGGTTTACCGTTCAGTAAACAGTTGTTGTAAGGGTGACAAAAACTACCGATTTCAGTTAATCGATAAAGAGGCTCCTGGACTCAAATCAGGAGCCTCATCCCCATAGGCAATTACGATCAACAACCCCTTGCTTTGAATATATCTCATCACACCTTCACAGCCGTTCCGTAATAGACGACCTTCGAGACCATCCATTGGGAGCCCTGCTGCTCATAGCTTCCGGTGGTCATCTTGAGATCGACGATGGCGTTTGCGCCCATCTGAATCCCCTGGCGCATGATATCAGCCAGCGCCTCTTGTTCAGCCTTCCTGAAACCTTTGTCGGTCGACGCGGCTGTTGCCGAGATGCCCGTCACGTTTCCAAGAGCGCCTATTATCTCCCTGTCCAGCAGGCTGTTTGAAGTCACGACGATTATCTTTTTTCGCGGAGCCCCTGAATTTCTTTTTCGATCTCGTCCAATGAGGTCCGCTTGCGAAAGATTAGGGAGGCAAGAAGTAATATTCCGAGAACAACGCCTATCAAAAGTAATATCTCCATATACGTAACTCCTAATTGAATGTAATTATTTTATCCTAAATAGCTTTATACCATATAGAGTAGTTTTGTCAATGGCAAAATGCCATCTAAAATGAAAAATCTTTCTATTGCATAAAAAAGACCAATATTATAAAATCACGTCAGCATAAAAAATGGAGTAGTTCCCTAAGATGATTAAATGCCATCTTTCAAGATTTATGGGCGAACGGAAGATCAAAATCGCCGAGCTTGCCCGGGCAACCGATATCCACCGTAACATGCTCACCCTCCTCTACTTCGAAAACGCTAAAAGAATTGAGTTCGACGTCATGGAAAAACTCTGCCGTTACTTCAATTGCGCTATACAGGATTTGTTTGAAATTGTCGATGAAAGTGAACCTGCGACGGGAATCAAGTGAGTGTTCGCATTAGGTTGAATTAATTATTGTAATAGAAAACGGTAAGTAGTTTTTTTGCCTATCAGATTGTTTTTGGTATAAAAGAGGGCACGGCTGAATGACCACCGCGTTTCACAGCAAGTATTGGGCACACGAACTAACGCTTCGAGGAGCAACCGGGAGCATCGAGTCTTTATCTCGCTCCATCGCTGGTGCTCGCGTGGACCTCAATCCCCACCAGGTGGACGCGGCCCTTTTTGCCCTTCGCTCGCCGCTCACCCGTGGAATGGTTTTAGCCGATGAAGTCGGATTGGGAAAAACCATTGAGGCTGGCATTGTCATCGCCCAACGGTGGGCCGAACGCAAACGCCGCATCATTCTCATCGTACCAGCGACCTTGCGCAAACAATGGCAACAGGAGCTCGACTCCAAGTTCTATCTGCCGTCGGCGGTTCTCGATTCAAAAGTATACGAAGAACTCAAAAATTCCGGGAACTCCAACCCATTCGACATACCAGACCGTTTGATAGTCTGCTCCTACCACTTCGCATCGGCAAAGGCACAGGAGATCAGTCGTATTCTGTGGGACCTGGTCGTCATGGATGAGGCGCACCGCCTTAGGAATGTCTTCCGCAAGTCAAGCAAACTCGCCCGTAAGGTCGTGGACGCTGTCGCGCAAGCGCCGAAGCTCCTGCTCACGGCTACGCCGCTCCAGAATTCACTTATGGAACTCTACGGCTTGGCCAGCGTCATCGACGGTCACATATTCGGTGACGCGGCTTCGTTTCGCGACCAGTTCGTCAGAGCCGCGGATGAGCGGATGCGCAACGCCGAACTGCGGGATAGGCTCCGCCCGATTTGCATTCGGACGCTTCGCAAGCAGGTGACCGAATATATTCCGTTCACGAGGCGCGTCCCACTGACGCAGGACTTCCAGCCGGGCGACGAGGAACAAGAACTTTATGAGAACATCTCAGTTTACCTCCAGCGCGAGGGGTTGCTTGCCCTTCCCGCCAGCCAGCGCACGCTCATAACGCTGGTCCTGCGGAAACTCCTTGCATCGTCCACCTTCGCCATTTCGAACACGCTTGACCGCCTGGTCGAGCGCCTTGAAGACCTCGCATCCCGGCAGGGAACCGGAACCATTTTAGACGAAGAGGATATGGAAGGTCTGGATGAACTACAGGATGAGATGGAGGAGCAGGAAGAGGAAATCGAAGAAGAGAAGCCACAAGAAAAAATGTCTTTTGATCCAGCGAAGCTGAAGGCGGAGCTGGCAGAACTGCGCGGTTTCGCGGAACTGGCCCGCAGGATATCCATCAACGCTAAAGGCGAGGCACTCATCCCCGCCCTCAAGGTTGCCTTCGAGCGGACAGAACAGCTTGGGGCACAGCGCAAAGCTGTCATTTTCACCGAATCGCGCCGCACCCAGCAGTATCTTTTTGACCTGCTTTCCGCTAATGGCTACAATGACCAACTCGCGATGATCAACGGCTCGAACAACGACCCGTACTCCAAGGCCATCTATGAGCAGTGGCGCGAGCGCCACGCCGGGCAGGAAGTGGTCATCGGCTCCCGGCCCGTGGACATGAAGGCCGCCATCGTGGAACACTTCCGCGATTATGCGACCATCCTCATCGCCACCGAAGCAGCAGCAGAGGGCGTCAATCTTCAGTTTTGCTCTCTGGTCGTTAACTACGACCTGCCCTGGAACCCCCAGCGTATCGAGCAACGTATCGGCCGTTGCCATCGCTACGGACAAAAACACGATGTGGTGGTCGTCAACTTCTTAAACCGCCGCAACGAGGCTGACCAGCGCGTCCTCGAACTCTTGAGCGAAAAGTTCAAGCTATTTGACGGCGTATTCGGGGCGAGTGACGAGGTGCTTGGCGCTCTCGAATCCGGCGTGGACATCGAGCGCCGCATTGCCCAGGTCTACCAGACCTGCCGCAACGCCGAGGAGATCAAGGCCGCGTTTGACAGGCTTCAAGCCGAACTCGACGAGCAGATTCAGGCCCGTATGGCCCAGACCCGCGAGATACTGCTGGAGAACTTTGACGAAGACGTAAGCGCGCGCCTGCGCGTCAAACGCGACAAGACGCTGGAGAGCCTTTCCAATCGGGAACGATGCCTGCTGGAACTGACACGCACGGAACTGAATGGCGAGGCCCGGTTCGAGGCAGAGCGGCCGCGTTTTCTCTATTCAGGTGACCGCTCCCAGAAAGGCTGGTACCACCTCGACTGGAAGGAGGCGGAGAAGAACGGCGATTCGTTCTACCGCCAGGACCACCCTCTTGCATCGCATATAATCGAGCAGGCGCTATCCCGCGAACTTTCACCCGCGTCGGTGCGGCTGGACTATGCCGCGTATGGTCAAACTATCAGCGTCCTAAAACCTCTCGTCGGTTTTTCCGGGTGGCTCGAACTATCGAAGCTTACGGTAGAGTCTCTGGATACGGAGGAGTTTTTGATATTCGCCGCGCAGACCGATTCCGGAGAGGCGCTCGACGAAGAGATCTGCCGCAAACTGATGCTCCTGCCCGTAAATTTCGAGAATCGACAGATGGACCCGGTATCGGACCTTTCCGCTATCCGCCAAGCCGGGATGCAAACCAAGATAAGGCAGGTTGAGGAACGCAACGGCAAGTTTTTCGATGAGGAGGTCCTCAAGCTCGACCGCTGGTCTGACGACCTCAAACAGGAGTTAGAGCGCGAAATCAAAGAACTTGATAAGCAAATCCGCGAAGCTCGCCGGACGGCGGCGCTGGCTGGTTCGCTTCACGACAAGCTTGAAGCGCAGAAGTCACTCAAGGCGCTGGAGACGGCCCGGAATCGTAAACGCCGGGAACTCTTCGATGCTCAGGACGCCATCGACGCCCAGCGCGACGAGCTGATTGGACGGATTGAGAAACAGTTGCGCCAGAGACATGCATTGGAGCCCGTGTTTTCATTACGGTGGAGATTGGCATGATCCCCCAAGGCCTTCACTCCAATAAGTATCCTGTCATGACAAGGGTGGGCATTGGAAGGTGTTGGGTAAATTTGCTATTTATAAACAGAAGGAACAGATAGAAGTTATTGACGGAACCGAAGAACAAGAAATACAGTAGCTACTCAGAGGAGAAGAAATAGCTTATGTCTGAAACAGATATCGATGTTGTCGGCTATTGGACAGAGCTAAAGCTAAACATTCTCAAGGAATATTCGCAGGCCTATGCTAAAATTCTCAGCAAGCATAGTTATATAAAACATTATGCGTACATTGATGGATTCGCTGGGGCAGGTTTGCACATTTCCAAGACCACTGGTCAGGAGATCGAAGGAAGTCCCTCGATCGCTCTTAATCTCCAGCCGGGGTTTTCCCACTATCATTTTATCGACCTCGATGGAAATCGCGCTGAACAGCTTCGGAGCCTCGCCGCGGGACGATCTGATGTGACAGTCTATCATGGTGACTGTAACGCAATCCTTTTAAATGATGTGCTTCCACTATGCCAGTATAAAGATTATCGTCGAGCGCTTTGCCTTCTTGATCCATACAAGCTGAATCCCGATTGGAATGTAGTTCAGACAGCCGGAAGCATGAAAAGTATAGAGATATTTCTTAATTTCATGATTATGGACGCCAATATGAACGTCTTTAAGCACAACCGGGACAAAGTAACGACTGCACAGGCCGAGCGGATGCGAGCGTTTTGGGGTGACGATTCATGGCAACAGGCTGGATACACTACTGAACCGGGCCTGTTCGGCGACATGGAAAAGAAAGCTTCTAATGAAGCTATAGTGAAGGCATACAGAAAACGGTTACAGGAAGTTGCTGGATTTAAGTATGTTCCCGAACCGCTGCCAATGCGAAATAGCAACGGAGCCGTAATATATTATCTATTTTTTGCGTCGAACAACGAGACGGGTGCTAAAATCGCCAAAGGTATTTTCAATAAATATAGAATTAAGGGGGCTGCGCATGGCCGCTAACTCGGCAATAGAGTGGACCGAATCTACTTGGAACCCGGCAACAGGCTGCACAAAGATCAGTCATGGTTGTCAGCACTGTTATGCCGAGCGGATGGCTAAAAGGCTTAAAGCCATGGGACAGCCGAATTATGCGAATGGTTTTCGCGTTGCCCTTCATGCTCATGCCCTGGAACTACCGCTCACTTGGAAGACGCCGCAGGTGATATTCGTTAATTCCATGAGCGACCTTTTTCATGAGGATATCCCTCTCCAATTCATTCAAAAGGTGTTTGACGTGATGAATCGGGCTGATTGGCATACTTATCAGATTCTCACGAAGCGATCGGCAAGACTTCTTGAGCTGGACAGTCAATTGCGATGGGCGGGGAATATATGGATGGGAGTCAGCGTGGAGAACCAAGATTGCAGTTATAGGATTAATCATCTTAGGCAAACGCGTTCGAAGGTCAAGTTCTTGTCGCTCGAACCGCTACTTGGACCTATACCAACCTTGAGCCTGAAGAGCATAGACTGGGTGATAGCCGGAGGCGAGTCGGGTCCTGGAGCCAGAACAATGGACCCTGAATGGGTTTTGGATATTCGTGATCAGTGCGTTGCCTCAAAGGTCCCATTTTTCTTTAAGCAATGGGGAGGATTTAACAAAAAAAAGAAAGGGCGAATGCTCGAAGGGCGAACTTGGGAGCAAATGCCAACATGCTTATCAATAGGTGGCGTTGAATAGATATTCGTTCGAAAGAAAAACAATACTCTAAGGCGAACTCATGAGTAATAAAAAAACCAAACTCGAACTCACATGGATAGGCAAGGAGAATCGGCCGAGGCTGGAGCCACGGATTCTCGTGGAGGACGCGGCGAAGTCCCTTCACGCGCCGTTCCGCGTGGGCAAGGACGACCTGTTCGACAACAGGCTCATCTTCGGGGACAACCTGCTGGCCCTCAAGGCGCTGGAGCAGGAGTTTGCCGGGAAGGTGAAATGTATCTTCATAGACCCGCCGTATAACACCGGATCGGCCTTTGACCACTACGATGATGGACTTGAGCACTCGCTTTGGCTTTCTCTAATGCGTGACCGTCTGGTACTACTTGGAAGAATGCTCCGCGATGACGGTTCAATATGGATTACAATTGACGATAATGAAGCCCATTATCTTAAAGTTCTTTGTGATGAAATATTGGGAAGGAAAAATTTTGTAGCCAGTCTATGCTGGCGGAAGATTCATAGCCTCAAGAATGACGCACGAATCATATCAGTGAATCATGATACGGTGCTTTTATATGCGAAGAATGTTGATATGCTTAAACTTAACCTTCTCCCAAGAACAGAAACAATGAATTCTCGATATTCTAATCCTGATAATGATCCTCGCGGACCTTGGCAATCAGGCGACCTTGTTGCGAATGAGCATCGAGTAAATGGCAACTATACAGTTAAAGGACCTACGGGAGAGAGTTTTACGGTTCCCTCGCACAAGCACTGGGTTTACTCACAAGTGAACATGGAAGAACTTGTAAAGGATAACAAGATATGGTTCGGCAAGGACGGTACCGCATTCCCAAGGAAAAAACGTTTCCTTTTTGAAGTACAACAAGGCCGTACCCCTGATACATGGTGGACAAGTGATGACTGTGGACATAATCAGGAAGCTAAGCGTGAAATACAGTTTTTTAATTCGCAGGATATTTTTGCTACGCCAAAGCCAGAGCGACTTCTACATCGGGTGCTCACCCTTGCCACCAACCCCGGCGACCTCGTCCTTGACTCCTTCGCCGGTTCCGGCACTGCCATGCACGCCGTTATGGACTTAAACAAGGAAGACGGCGGAAACCGCAAGTGTATTCTCATCCAAATGGCCGAAGCAACAGAAGCCGAACCAAAGAAAAACATCTGCAAGGATATTACCCGTGAACGGGTAAAACGCGCCATTGATAAATACGGCTACGAT